>JAZQLM010000131.1:0-14606 GCA_045542655.1 Clostridia bacterium
TCTGCAACATTGAAGAAAGACCTTTTCTTCCTTTGTTAGTTTGGATTGTTCACTTCTCTTTGTTTGCAAAATGGATAGCAACTCCAAAATTTGCTCGTCAGTAAGATTTGCAAAAGAGATTTGCTTTTGAATATCATTGAAATTAGAATTAAAACCAGTCATAAAATAGTTCCTCCACAAAATGTACTTGTAAAGGAACGTAATTTTTTATGTTAGTAACAATTCTATTTATGCATAATTATATTTAAAATTGTATATTTTTTGTTCATCAACACTCATATAGGACAGAGACTAAATTTAAGAATTGCTATGAATTTGGTATGCCGGCTCACAGGTAAAGTTTATACCAAGTCGGCGGAAAACATTTTCATCAACCGACGACAGGATAACAGAGGAGTGAAGCTCGCAGCCTCTGAGCTTGTCCAGCTGCTGCATAGCAAGCTCGGCATTTTCGTCCGTTGCGGCACAGATAGAAAGTGCAATAAGCACCTCGTTTGTGTGCAGACGTGGGTTTCTGTTTCTGAAATGGTCGGTCTTTAAATGCTGTATAGGTTCAATAATCACAGGTGATATAAGATGAACGCTGTCCTCAATGCCTGCAAGAGTTTTTAACGCATTAAGAAGAAGGGCAGAGGAGGCACCGAGAAGCTCCGATGTTTTTCCTGTGATAATGCTTCCGTCAGGAAGCTCGAGTGCCGCCGCCGGATTGCCTGTTTGCAGAGAAACATTCACAGCAGGGGTAACTACTTTTCGGTCATCTAAGGAAACGCCGGCTTTTTTCATCAAAAGCTCAAGCTTTAACACAACATCATCTGATACCTTACCTTTTTTCTGGTCACATAGTGCGGTATAATATCTTCTTAAAATTTCCTGTTTAGAGGCATTTTTTGTTCCTTCATCGTCAACTATACAGTTGCCAGCCATATTTACACCCATATCCGTAGGGGATTTGTAGGGGCAGGTCCCGAGAATTTTTTCAAGCATAGCCTTAACAACAGGGAAAATTTCCACATCACGGTTATAATTTACAGTGGTCTGTCCGTAGGCTTCAAGATGGAAGGGATCAATCATATTTACATCATTAAGGTCAGCAGTTGCCGCCTCATAAGCAAGGTTTACGGGATGTGTAAGAGGAATGTTCCATATGGGAAACGTCTCAAACTTTGCATAGCCTGCCTGAACACCACGCAAATGTTCGTGATAAAGCTGTGAAAGGCAAACAGCCATTTTACCGCTTCCGGGGCCGGGTGCAGTAATAACCACAAGCTCTTTTGATGTCACGATATATTCATTCTTTCCGTAGCCGTCATCGCTCACAATCTTTGAAATATCGGAGGGATAGCCCTCAATGTAATAGTGGTGGTAAACGTGTACCCCCATTGCTTCAAGACGTTTCTGAAAAGCGACAGCGGTTGCCTGTCCGTTAAATCTTGTCATAACAACGCTTCCGACATAAAGCCCGATAGAACGGAAGCAGTCGATTAATCTTATAACATCAAGGTCGTAGGTAATTCCAAGGTCGCTGCGTTGCTTGTTTTTTTCAATATCGGACGCATTTATAGTAATTACAATTTCAACACGGTCTTTAAGCTGGAGAAGCATTTTAAGCTTACTGTCAGGCTCAAAACCGGGCAAAACTCTCGATGCGTGATAGTCGTCGAATAATTTTCCGCCGAATTCAAGATAGAGCTTGCCGCCGAACTTTGAAATACGTTCCTTTATATGCGAGGACTGCATATGGAGATATTTTTGATTATCAAATGCGGAAGTCATTGCTAAACATTTCCTTTCCATATTTTGTGTAAAACATATACAATTTAATATTATACTATAAAATTATAATATTTTCAAGAGATAAAAGCAAAATGTATAAAATTAATTTTTCTTACTATTTTTAGAATAAATTTGAATTTTTGTGTTGCTAAGAAGGATTAAATATGTTATACTTAATTATGTATGAAATTTTTTTAAATAATTTCAAAGAAAGGCAGATAAAAATGATTACGAGAGAAGATTTGAAAATGCTTTCCGACCTTTCAAGGCTGTATCTTTCAGACGAAGAGCTTGACAAATACGGCAAGGAAATGCAGGAGATTATGACGCTTATGGACACAATCGGCGAGTCCTCATTTGAATATGATCCGATTGACAGCTCAAATGCTGTTCCTTTTTCTGCACTCAGAGAAGACAGTGTTGAAAAATTTGATAATATGGACGGCATAGTAAAGGGTGGTCCTGAGGTTATTGAAAATATGTTTGTTGTTCCGAAGGTTGTTGACTAAGGACTAAGTGGGGTGTTTGAAATATGAAATTAACTGAACTCAGAAAAAAACTTGATAATAAAGAAGTTTCTTCAGTTGAGGTTACAAAGGCCTATCTTGAAAAGGCTGAAAAACTCAACCCGTCTGTAGGAGCATACATTACGGTATGTAAAGATGAGGCTCTTTCGGCGGCAGAGGAAGCGGATAAAAAAATTGCAGACGGCACACAGTCTTATCTTACGGGTATTCCGATTGCCGTAAAGGATAATATTTGCACAAAGGGGATAAAAACCACCTGTGCATCAAAAATGCTTGAGAGCTATATTCCGCCATATAATGCAGGGGCTGTGGATAAGCTTTTAAAGGCAGGAGCGGTTATTATCGGAAAAACCTCTATGGACGAATTTGCAATGGGCGGCTCGTCTCAGACCTGTGCCTTTGAAAAACCGAAAAATCCATATGATTTAAGCCGTGTTCCCGGCGGTTCGTCAGGCGGAAGTGCGGCGGCTGTTGCAGCTGATGTGTGCTGCGTTGCACTTGGCTCGGATACGGGCGGTTCAATCCGTCAGCCGGCTTCTTTTTGCGGTGTTACGGGTATAAAGCCTACTTACGGAACAGTTTCACGTTTTGGACTTGTTGCATTCGGAAGCTCACTTGACCAGATTGGACCTATCGCTGAGTCAGCAGAGGACTGTGCCTTGATTTTAAACGAAATTTCAGGCAGGGACAAACACGACCAGACTTCAAGAGATGTTAAGATTGATTTTACCTCTCTTATAGGAAAAGATATTAAAGGCTCTAAAATAGGTATTCCGAAAGAATTTTTCTCAGACGGAATTGATATCGAGGTAAAGGAAGCGGTTATGAAGGCGGCTGACTTTTATAAATCACAGGGTGCAGAGCTTATTGAGGTATCAATGCCAACCCTTAAATATGCAGTTTCAGCATACTATCTTCTTGCCTGTGCAGAAGCAAGCTCTAATCTTTCAAGGTATGACGGGGTTAAGTACGGCTATCGCATAAAGGACGCAGAAAGCTATGATGAATTAATCAGAAAAAGCCGTAGTGAGGGCTTTGGCGAAGAGGTTAAGAGAAGAATACTCCTCGGAACATACGCACTTTCGAGCGGATATTATGATGCTTATTATAAAAAGGCAATGGCTGTACGTCAGCAGTTTAAGCGTGAGCATGAGGAAATTTTCGGAAAATGCGATGTTATGCTTACACCTACAGCTCCTACTGTTGCGTATCGTACAGATGAAAATATAGATGATCCTGTAAAAATGTATCTTGCGGATATATGTACAGTTACAGCGAATATAGTGGGAATACCGGCTATTTCAACGACCTGTGGTTATTCTAAAGACGGTTTGCCTATTGGTTTTTCACTTTCTGCAAAGCACTTTGACGATGCAAAGCTTATTCAGTTTGCCGATTTGTATGAAAAGCAGTTTGAAAGAAAAGCACCGGTGCTTTCGGTCTGATAAGGAGGAAGAAAAATGAGTAAATACGATACAGTCATAGGACTTGAAATACACGCAGAGCTGTCTACCGATACCAAGGTTTTCTGCTTATGCAGTGCGGAATTTGGCGGCGATCCGAATACCCATATCTGTCCCGTATGTACAGGACAGCCGGGGGCACTTCCTGTTATAAACCATGCGGCGGTTGAATATGCTGTAAGAGCCGGACTTGCTTTTGGCTGTGATATAAACAGATATTCACGTTTTGACAGAAAGAATTATTTCTATCCCGATTTGCCAAAGGCTTATCAGATTTCACAGCTCGACCTTCCCCTTTGTATAAACGGAAAGCTTGAGCTTTCAACGGGAACGGTTGTAAGAATTAACCGTATCCATCTTGAAGAGGACGCAGGAAAGCTGTTTCACGATGACTACCACGGTCAGAGCTGGGCAGATTATAACAGATGTAGTGTTCCGCTTATTGAAATAGTTTCCGAGCCTGATATAAAATCCTCAGAGGAAGCGGCAGAATTTGTTTCAAAAATAGGTCTTTATCTTAAATATCTTGGCGTATGCGATGCAAAAATGCAGGAAGGCTCAATCCGTGCAGATGTTAATGTTTCGCTTAAGCCCTGCGGCTCGGATAAGCTCGGCGAACGTGCCGAAATTAAGAATATGAACTCTTTAAGAGGTATTCAGCGTGCGATTGAGTATGAGGTAAAACGTCAGACAGAAATTCTGGATGAGGGCGGCACGGTAGTGCAGGAGACCAGACGTTTTGATGATGCGATGGGTGTTACAAGCCCGATGAGAAGTAAGGAAAATGCAAACGATTACCGTTATTTCCCCGAACCCGATGTGCTTGCGGTTACATTTACCGAGGACGATATTGAAAAAATAAGAAGTGAAATTCCGCTTCTCCCCCATCAGCGTGCTGATAAGTATGTGAATGAGTATAAGCTGACCGACGAGGATGCGAGAGTTCTTACACTTGAAAAATATATTTCTGATTTTTATGATGAGACGGTTTCGATATATCCTGAATATAAATCTGTTGCAAACCTTTTCCTTACGGAAATTATGCGTCGTGTAAAGGATAGCGACAGCGAGGAAATTCCGTTTGCCGCAAAGGATTTTGCAAAGGTGTGTCAGATGGCGGACAAAAATACAGTAAACCGTAATGATGCAAAGGCTATTATAAGGATAATGTTTGAAGAGGGCGGCGAGCCTGAAGAAATTGCAAAGGCAAACGGCTTTATTGTAGTTGAGGACACCACAGCGATAAACGAATTTATTCAGGAGCTTTTCAAGGAGAGAGCAGACCTTGTTGAAGACTATAAAAACGGAAAAACAAATGTTTTCGGTTTCTTTATGGGACAGGCATCGAGAGCACTTAAAGGAAAGGCAACTCCTGCCTCGATAAGAGAATGTCTTGAGAAAGCACTTAATTCGTAAATATTTAAAATAAAATCAGACAGCTTCTTTGGACTTTTTATTCAGGGAAGCTGTCCTCGTATACAGGGAGGATTATATTATGAAAAAGGTTTTTGCGGTATTATTGGCAGTGGTAATGACACTATCATCATTTTGTGTTTACGGAGCGGATTACAGCAGGGTTTTTGATGCTTTTTTCAATACGGTCTATTCAGGAGAGCTTGAATTTGACGCCAAGGCGGAGCTTAATAAACCTCTGCTTATCGCAGATGTTATAAACGGCTTTTTAGTAGGCAATGAAACACCTGTTGATATGAGGCTTATGCTTGAGAGCCTTGCGGGAGCAGCTTTAAAGGGAAATTGCACCTATGAGGTTTCAAAGGATATGAAAAAGGCTGATATGAAAATTTCGTTTCAGATTACTGCACCTCTTGTAATCAATGAAAATTTAAAGCTTGATTCGTGGTCTGAGTGGGATATGTGGATAAAATATGATTTCATTTCGGAAAACCCGATTTACACTATGATTTACAAGCTGCCGTTTTCGCCTAAATATATGGTTCTTGATTTAAGCGAGTCTGTAAGGGCGAGTGGACTTGATATTCAGTCTTATATGCCTAATATGACTCAGACGGAAAAAATTAATGGTGCGGTCGCAGAGAGTTATAAGAAAAATGCTGTGGTTTCAAAAAAGGGTGATACATATAAGCTGAAATTTGACGATAAGGGATTTAAAAATCTACTGGTTGATATTTTTGCTGTTGCCTTTGAGTCGGTAATGGAGCAGTATACAGCTCTCGGTATGGATGAAGCAGACATCGAAAGCGGAAATTCAGCTATCGAAGAAGCAAAAAAAGTAATCGAAGAGAAAAAGGATATGTTTTCTATTTTGGGTAAGGACGGACTTGAGATTGATTTAAAGCTTAACAAGTCGGGAATTATTTCAGAGCAGAAAACAAGACTTAATATAGGGATTAATATATACGACATTATGACTGCATTTGAGTCAGGGGCGGAAGCGGAAACCTTCGGTATTACAAAGGAAAACAGCAATATTGATTTTACGGTTGAGCTTGGACAGAAGCTTGCAAGGATTAATCAGAAGATAAAAGTTGATTATCCTGTTCTTACAGATGAAAATATAGTTGATTTATCGGGCATAAGTCAAACAGAGGCTGAGTATCATTCTAAGTATAATTACTTTTCTGTGATTGATGATGAAATGCCAGTTGTTAAAAACGGTGTTCCGTACATTAAGCTGAGAGACACAGTTAAATGTTGTCCGTTTGAGCTTACCTATGAAAACGGAGCTGCATATGTCGATACTGCATCAAGTAACGGAATTATTGAGATAAAGGCAAATGCGGCAGAAATTGTTAAGGGCGGTGAAATAATTCCGGTTAAGAATAAGGCGTTGGAAATTGGCGGCTCAATTTATGTGAGTAATGAGATTTTGTCATATATGAACGTTGAAATAAGTGATTTTAACTATAATTTAGAAACAGGCGAGACCTACGCCTACGGTGTTTATGAAGATCCGGATTTCGTGGAAGAAATTGAGTATTATGAGGAAACGGAAACTGATGAAATTCCTGAATTTTACTGCGTAGACGGTGACGGAAGAGAAGCGATGATTGAAAACGGAGCGGTGTATATTCCGTTTAATCCGCTTATGGGAGAACAGAATGTGGGAGCTGAGGAAATTACCTCATCAAACGGAGAAATAATAGTAAACAGCAAAAATGCGTTTGGCTTTAAAGAGATTAAATTATACGAAAATTCTCTTTATGCGGAAAAGGACAGCGAAAAAATTCTGCTTGAAAATCCTGTAAGATTTGTAAGAGGCGAATATTGGGTAGGCTCTGATTTTGCCGACAGAGTGCTTTCGTCAAGGCTTACATCAATCTATTATTCAGAACGTGGCTCAATGTATGATTTTCAAAGATATGAAAAATAAAGTACTTGCATATAATTGAATTTTGTTATATAATATATAGGTTATAAGCTTTAGTATTACAACTGATAAATAATGAAAGGTTGGATAGATAAATGAAAAACACAGATAAGTCGATGGAAAAAATAGTTGCGTTATGCAAGGGAAGAGGCTTTGTATATCCTGGCTCGGATATATACGGAGGTCTTGCAAATTCGTGGGACTATGGTCCTCTCGGCGTTGAGCTTAAGAACAACGTGAAAAAAGCATGGTGGAAAAAATTCGTAAGTCAGAGCCGCTATAATGTAGGATTGGATGCGGCAATTCTTATGAACCCTGAGGTGTGGGTTGCATCAGGTCATGTAGGCGGATTTTCTGATCCTCTTATGGACTGTAAGGAATGTAAAACACGTTTCCGTGCAGATAAGCTCATTGAGGATGCGGCAGGTGTATCTGCCGATGGCTGGTCAAACGAAAAAATGCTTGAATATATTAACGAAAATGACCTCAAATGCCCTTCTTGCGGAAAGCATAATTTTACAGATATAAGAAAGTTTAACCTTATGTTCAAAACCTTTCAGGGAGTAACGGAGGACAGTAAAAATGAAATTTACCTTCGTCCCGAAACTGCACAGGGTATATTTGTAAATTTTAAAAGTGTTCAGAGAACAGCAAGAAAGAAAATTCCTTTCGGTATCGGTCAGATAGGAAAATCTTTTAGAAACGAAATTACACCGGGTAACTTTATTTTCAGAACCCGTGAATTTGAACAGATGGAGCTTGAATTTTTCTGTAAGCCCGGAACAGACCTTGAATGGTTTAAATACTGGAAGGACGCTTGTAAGAACTGGCTTTTGTCACTCGGAATTAAAGAAGAAAACATCAAGCTTCGTGACCACGAGCAGGAGGAGCTTTCTCACTACAGTAATGCTACAACCGATATAGAGTTTATGTTCCCGTTTGGCTGGGGTGAGCTTTGGGGTATTGCTGACAGAACCGACTTTGACCTTACACAGCATTCAAATCACAGCGGTGAAAAGCTTGAATATACCGATCCTGAAACTAATGAGAAATATGTTCCTTACGTTGTTGAGCCGTCTCTTGGTGCAGACCGTGTAACACTTGCATTTTTGGTAGAGGCTTATGACGAGGAGGTTATAGACGAAGAGAAAAATGATGTGAGAGTTGTTATGCACTTCCATCCGGCACTTGCACCGGTGAAGGCGGCTGTTCTGCCTCTTTCAAAGAAGCTTTCAGAGAAAGCAGGAGAAGTGTTTGATATGCTTGCGGCAGAATTTAACTGTGAATTTGACGATGCCGGAAGTATCGGCAAGCGTTACCGCAGACAGGACGAAATAGGAACACCATTTTGTATAACATATGACTTTGATTCAGAAACCGACGGAAGCGTAACTGTTCGTGACCGTGATACAATGGAGCAGGAACGTGTCAGAATAGATGAGCTTGTAAGCTATATTGAAAAGCGTATCAAGTTTTAATAGAGATTAATTGATATAAGGATAAAAAATGAAGTTTTCTGAAATTTACGGACACGGAAGTGTGAAAGAGACTCTAAAGCGTGCGGCATTGACAGACAGTGTAGGTCACGCATATATATTTGAGGGGCCGGACGGTGTAGGACGGTTTTCTATGGCTCTAAGCTTTGCTTCAATGCTTTTGTGCGAAAATAAAACGGATGGTGAGCCGTGCGGCACCTGCAGTATATGCAGAATGTGTGCGGCAGGCTCACATCCCGATGTCAGAATTATAACAAATCAGCTTTACGATTCGTCAAAGAAATCACTTAATATTCTGACGGACACTATAAGGAGTATGAAGCAGGAAATTTATATAAAGCCTGCACTTTCGGACAGAAAGATATATATTATACCCGAGGCGGACACAATGAATGTATCGGCACAAAACAGCCTTTTGAAAATTCTTGAAGAGCCTCCGCTTTATTGCGTTATAATTATGATTGCTAAGAGTACGGGTGCATTTTTGGAAACCGTGCTTTCGAGGGCGGTGGAAATAAGGTTTTCACCCCTTGACAGGGCAGAGGTGGAGAAGTATCTTCTTGAAAATGATAAATGCAGTCCCGAAAGGGCGGCACTTGTATCGGGTATGTCGGGTGGCTCTATAGGAAGAGCGACGGAAATTCTTGAAGACGGGGAAGCCTTTGAGCTTCGTGATGAAACGCTGAGGCTTCTGGGAGGAATTTTGAAGCCGGCATATAGAAATATGTTTGACTTTATAAGGTTTTTGAAAAAGAACAAGACCTCTTATCCGGAAATTTTTGAAACACTGAAAATATTTTGTACAGATTTGCTTGAAATAAGCGAAGCACATACAGAAGATAATGTGCTGTGCCTTGATAAAAAGGATTTGCTCCGTGAGTTCTCGGACAAGCTTTCAAGGGGTGCGGCGGTTGAAATGATGGATATTTTACTTGAATGTATGTCGGATATTAAACAAAACGTCAATTATCCGGCGGCAGTACAGATGATGGTTATGGATTTTTGGGAGGTAATACATGATAGAAGTAATAGGAGTAAGATTTAATTATGCAGGCAAAATATACTATTTTGATCCGCTCGGAATTAAATTTTCATACGGCGAAAACGTGATTGTTGAAACCTCCAGAGGTGTGGAGTACGGCAGGGTAGCCGTTGAGAACAAGCTCGTGAGCGAGGAAGAAATAGTTGCACCCCTTAAGCCTATTTTGCGTAAGGCAAACGAAAATGACGAAGCTCAGCTTAAGGAAAACAAGCTTAAGGAAAAGGAAGCATTTGATATTGCCCTTGAAAAAGTGAGAGAGCATAAGCTTAATATGAAGCTGATAAATGCTGAGTATACATTTGACAGAGGCAAAATTCTGTTTTATTTTACGGCGGAGGGAAGAGTTGATTTTAGAGAGCTTGTAAAGACTCTTGCCGGTATATTTAAAACGAGAATTGAACTTCGCCAGATAGGTGTAAGGGACGAGGCGAAAAAGGTCGGAGCACTTGGTATTTGCGGAAGATTTTTATGCTGTTCAACCTTTCTTGAGGATTTCAGACCTGTTTCGATAAAAATGGCAAAGGAACAGGGGCTTAGTCTTAATCCGACTAAAATTTCGGGCGTTTGCGGAAGACTTATGTGCTGTCTGCAGTACGAACAGAATGTATATGACGAAATGTTGAAGGTTGTTCCGCCAAAAGGCTCTCTTGTTGAATATGAGGGGGAGAGGGGCGTTGTAGTCGATTCCTTTGTGATTAAGGGGATTATTAAGGTTAAGTTTGATAAAAATGATGAATCGGTTGTGAAAATTCTTGACGCAAAAGATGTGAGAGTTCTGAAAAAAGCTAAAATTGAAACAAAGCTTGATCCCGATGCGGACGGCGATGTTTCGGATATTATTGAAGAATGAGCAGACAGTCAAACCAAAAACTGAAAATTCTGTATCTTTTAAAAATTCTTATGGAAAAGACGGATGAGGAGAATCCGCTCTCAACCAACGATTTGATAAGGGAGCTCGAAAAGTGCGGAATAACTGCGGAGAGAAAGTCTGTGTATGATGATATTGAAGCACTTACAAATTTTGGGATAGATATTATTAAGATTAATTCTTCAAAAAATCTTTATTATGTAGGTGAGAGAAGCTTAGAGCTTCCCGAGCTTAAGCTTTTGGTCGATACAGTTCAGTCGGCAAAGTTTATAACGCCGAAAAAGAGCCTTGAGCTTATTTCAAAGCTTGAGAGGCTTACAAGTGTTCATAATGCCAAACAGCTTAGACGACAGGTTTTTGTTACGGGCAGGGTTAAAACCCCTAACGAACAGATATATTATAATGTTGATGCCATTCATCTTGCACTTATGCAGGGAAAAAAGATTTCGTTCAGGTATTTTGAATGGAATACGGAAAAGAAACAGCAGTTCAGAAGAGGCGGGGAGCTTTATGTGGAAAGTCCTCTCGGACTTACATGGACTGAGGAAAATTATTACCTTATTGCATACAGTAATGAGCGTGACAGAATATTGCATTTCAGAGTTGATAAAATGACAGAAATAAAGGTTCTGGACGAGACTGCACAAATGCCTGATGAGAAGTTTGATATGACGGAATATACAGGCAGAATGTTTGGAATGTTCGGCGGAGACGAAACAAGGGTTACACTAAGAGCCACAAACCGCCTTGTCGGAGTGTTTATCGACCGTTTTGGACGGGACGTAAGTCTTATGAAGGATGGTGACGGACATTTTACAGTAAGACTTAACGTTGCTATAAGTCCGGTGTTTTTGTCGTGGCTTATGGGATTTGGAGCAGAGGTGGAGGTTATATCTCCTCCGGAGCTTATCGAAAAGGTTAAGACTGTAGCCCGTGATATTATAGAATTGTATAAATGAGAGACTAAAGAAAAATGTAAAAAACGGTGCATCGAAAATCGACGCACCGTTTTTTGCATTTTTTTAGTCTCTATGTTTTTTGTTCTGAATTAGTCACCAAAGCTTACGCCTGTAGCCTTAGCAATTCTTACAAGCTCACCGTTTGGATCAACAGCCTTGTTGCTGCCGATAACATTTTCGAGTGACTCGTAAGACATTTCGCTGCCCTTTAAAGCAACCATATTACCAAATTTACCTTCCATAAGAAGCTCAACAGCATGTGAGCCGTAACGTGTTGAAAGTATTCTGTCGTTTGCTGTCGGAGAACCGCCACGCTGAACGTGACCGAGGATTGTAGCTCTTGCTTCAAGTCCCACGAGCTGTTCGAGCTGCTCTGCAACAACATTTGCTATACCGCCGAGACGGATAGGATCAGGACTGTTTTCAATAACCTTGGAAACAACAACCTCGCCGTCCTTTGGCTTAGCTCCCTCTGCAACAACAACGATAGAGTAGTTCTTGCCGTCCTTAACACGGTTTTTGAGTGCTTCTGCAACCTTGTTTATATCGTAAGGAATTTCAGGAATAAGTATTGCATCAGCAGCACCGCCTATACCTGCTGATAGAGCAAGGAAGCCTGCGTATCTGCCCATCGCCTCAACAACTATAATTCTGCTGTGTGATTCAGCAGTGGTCTTCAATTTGTCGATTGCTTCAACAGCATTGTAAACAGCTGTATCAAAACCAAAGGTGGTTTCTGTAGCCGCAAGGTCGTTGTCTATTGTTTTCGGAACGCCGATAACCTTAACGCCTTTTCTTGAAAAATCTCGTCCGCTTGTAAGTGTACCGTCACCGCCGATAACAACAAGTGCGTCAATTCCTGCTTTTTTAAGATTTTCAACACCTACATCAGAAACGTCACCATGACAGGTGTTTCCGTTTTCGTCCTCGTAGGTGTAGTCGAAAAGATTGTCCTTGTTAGAGCTGTAGAGAATTGTACCGCCCTTTGAAAGAATTTCGTCAACGGTGTTTACAGTAAGCGGAATAAATTCGTCTCCTCCGAGATAAAGTCCACGGTAGCCGTGCTTAATACCGACAACCTCAAGACCGTATTTCATAATAGCCGTTTTTGTAACGGCACGGATAACAGGGTTAAGTCCGGGACAGTCGCCGCCGCCGGTCATAACGCCTATTTTTTTAATTTCACTCATTTTTAAACCTCCAATACTTACAATAACAAATAGGTTCATCTTAGTTTATCCGCAAAACAAAACTATATACGTTTACAGATTATACTTTTGCAGAAAAAACGAGAATGTCCAAAATTTAACAAGCTATATTGTACAACAATATAAGAAAATTTTCAAGTATATTTTAGCAACTTTGTCGAAAATATATAAAATTCACAGAAAAATCTGTTTTTTGACATCATTTTAACTAAAAAAATAACAATGCGGCTGATTGTGAGGGATAAAATTTACTTTATCTTCACAAACAATTCACATTAATAGTGTATGATATAATGAAAAAGTTGACAGTTTTATTTTTAGAAAGGATATGTATTATGAATATGCTTGAAAAGTTTTCGGGTACTGTAAAATCGGTTAAGAGAATAAGGTTTAACAGGAAAAAGCTCAGCAAAAAGAAAATAATTATACTGATAATTATTGCACTTTTGGCTGTAGCAGGTATTGTTTTAGCCGTTAAGTCCAAAAACAGTGATAAGACGGAGGAAAAGTCCTATACAACGGCGTATGCACAGGTTGGGGATATAACAGAGGTGATTTCTCAGAGCGGTGTTGTTGAACCCTATGAAAGACGTGAAATAACGTCGCTTGTCAAGGGCGAAATTATTTTGTCTGAATTTGAAGAGGGTGACTTTGTAGAGGAGGGGGCAACCCTTTATAAAATTGATGATGAGGATGCACAGCTTCAGATTGAGAAGGCACAGAACAATATTGAAAAGGCAAATATAGATATGCAGTCAACCTATGACGATATAAATGCTCTTAAAATATATGCCTCAGAAAGCGGAACTCTGAGCGGATTTGAGCTTAAAGAGGGAAGCGATGTTCAGAGCGGAAAAATCGGATACATAACAAATACAAAGGAAATGACAGCGGATATTCCTTTTACTTCTTATGATTTCGGTAAAATAAATGTAGGAGACAGAGTGACCGTTACAAGTGCTTTATATATGACAAGCATTGAGGGGACGGTTATACACAAGTATGACAGCGTTATAAGTAAGGGCGGGGACGGAGCTTCAGAGAAAAATATTGAAGTGAAAATCTCAAACCCCGGTGCGTTGGCTGAGGGAACAACGGTTGCGGCTTTGGTTCATACCTCACAGGGAGATGTTAATTCATCAGGCTCGGGGGAGCTTTCATTTGGTGCTCAGACCGCTGTGAATTGTGAGGTACAGGGAAGTAAGGTAAGCAAGGTATACGTTAAAAACGGAGATACGGTAAAAAAAGGACAGCTTCTTGCTGAGCTTTCAAATGATTCGCTCTATTCTACAAAAAGGAGCAGGGAATTAAGCCTCAGAGACTCTAATCTCAGCCTTGAATCCAGTAAAAAAACTCTTGAAAATTATAATATAACAGCACCGATTTCGGGAACGGTTATTACGAAAAACAGTAAGCTCGGCGATAAAATTGACAATTCAAATTCCCAGACAGTTATGATGGTTATTGCCGATATGAGTAAAATGAAATTTACCATAACGGTTGACGAGCTTGATATTTCAAAAATACAAATCGGTCAGAAAGCGGTTGTAACGGCAGATGCAATAACCAATCATTCCTTTGACGGCATAGTTACAAAGGTTGCCTCAGAGGGAACTTCGAGCGGTGACGGTGTAACTACTTATCAGGTTGAGGTGGTTATCGAGCAGCCCGAGGGACTTAAATCCGGAATGAACGTAAATGCAAATATAGTTATAAATGAAGCGAAAAATGCGGTATATATTCCTGAAGAGGCTCTTATGGGAGCATTCGGAAGCACTGCGATGGTGCTTGTGAAATCTGACGGAAAGAAAAAGACTGACGATACTCAAAAGAATATTGGTGCATCAGAGAGAAAAATGCCCGAAGGTATGCCGAGTGGTGAAAGACCGAGTGGAGAAATGCCTGAGGGTATGCCGAGCGG
>JAZQLM010000132.1:0-2356 GCA_045542655.1 Clostridia bacterium
GCCTCTCATTGTTATAATACTGTCCTGTAAAAATTTTCTGTAGCGTTCCGAGCGGAGCATATCGTTTAGACTATTCTTTATTTTTTGTTCCTCGCTCCGGATTTTCTTTCTGATACTAAGAAGCTCACTGCTTGCATTGTCCGCTATTTCATTTTCCCCTATTATAACAGAATAAATTTCATCGCAAAGAGCCTTGTCAGTCTTAAGGCTTTCAAAATATTCCTTTAAACAGTCATCCTTGTCAACATAGAACTTTTTAAGGCTGTCCGCACACTTTAAAATGCCTGCCAGATTAAGAAGCTCATCTGTAGATAATATTCCGCCCGCCTTAATTCTTTTAGCCGAGTTTTCAGGATTTTTTACCGGATAAATTTTAGGAAGCGAATACTTAAGGAGCAGTACCAAAGCGGCATCGGTTTCAGATAATGCCCTTTTTGTACTTTCAAAATCAGAAAACGGAACCATTTCCGAAATTTTTTCAGCTGTTCCGTCTAAAACAGCATATTCCGAAAGCATTTCAGCAATCTTATCAAATTCAAGAGTTTTAAGTGTTTTTAAATCCATAATATTTCTCCGCTACTTCTCATAAATTTCGACTAAATCCTCACCGTCGGTTTCAATAAGTCCAACGTGTATAATTTCATTTTTTGATGTGGGGATATTTTTCCCGACATAATCAGGTCTTATAGGCAGTTCCCTGTGACCGCGGTCAACCATAACCGCAAGCTGAATTTTCGCAGGTCTGCCTATGTCAATAATAGCATCCAGTGCCGCACGTATCGTTCTGCCCGTATAGATTACATCATCAACTAAAACAACAGTTTTCCCATGTATATCTTCAGGAATGTCGCCAAACGAAATGAGTGCCTTATCAACAGGTACTTTTTTAATATCATCACGAAAATTGGTTATATCAAGACTCCCCACAGGAATGTGTTTACTGTTATCTATTTTACTGAAAATACATTCAGATATACGCTTGGCAAGCGGAACACCTCTTGTTTTAACACCAACCAGTATTATATTGTCATTAGTTTCATTACGCTCAATTATTTCATGTGCAATTCTGACGATAGCACGGGCTATCGCATTTTCATCAAATACTCTTGATTTTAACTTCATATTTCCCCCTGAAAATTACACAAACTATATTCGCCGCAAAGGAAATTCCTTGCGGCGAAATCAACTTAATTTATTATAGCATACCTGTATGAATTTGTAAATACTTTTTGAAAAAATAATCGCTTTCTATCTCCTCGCTTTGAGGTGTTCCCCACTTGGCGGCATAGTTATATACCGCTCCGCAGGCACACTCAACATAGAGAGCATAATCAAACAGCTTCTCACTGAAAACCTTGATTATTTTGCGATCACAATGCTGACAAATATATGTATTTCTGTCATTAAAAATTCTCCGTGTTACCGTCTTTAATGTTTTAGGCTCTTTAACCTTAAAAAGCTTAGCCTCGGCATATTTATACTTATCTGTAATGGGATTGAACTTAAACTCAATATATCTGTAATTTTTCAAAAACACCTGTGCAACCGGAGTATTTTCCGGCATAAAATATATCGTATTGCCCACAACCTCCGCATTGAACACCTTGTTAAAATTTACTTTCATTATCCTGTCACCAAAACTTTTTCTAAAAATTCGGGTGTTTAAAAACACCGTTTTTAAACACCCACAGTTACTATTTTTTATCTGTAATTATGCTTTTGCTATACCTATAGAAACCTTTTCTCCGTTGATATTCCATTCTTTCATATCGCCGGAAGACTTTCTCTCAATTGATTTAGCAAGAGTAAGTCCTGAAATTTCCTCAGCATTATCTGACATAATTTTTGAAATCATATCACTGCCCTCATAAGAAACAACAATGTTATCAAGAACCTCAAGGCCTGTCTCCTTACGCATTGTCTGTATCTTGCTGACAATTTCACGCACAAAGCCCTCTTCGATAAGCTCCGGTGTAAGGTTTACATCAAGAACAACAGTACATCCGTTTTCCTGCGATGAAACAAATCCGTCTTTTTTGAGAGTTTCGATAAGCACATCTTCTTTTCCTATAACAACATCCGTATCGCAGACATTTAGCTTAAGACCGTCAGCAGAATTTATTCCCGAAAGAACCTCCTGAGCATCAAGCTCGTTTACCCTCTCAAAAATAGCCTTAACTATTTTTCCGTACTTCGGTCCCATAGTTTTAAGCTGCGGTTTGAAATTATAGCTTATAAATGCACTTGCATCATCTGTAAACTCAATTTCCTTTACATTAAGCTCATCAAGGACAATCTCCTTATACATCTGTGCAACTTCGCCGTTTGTCTGAACATAAATTTTAGCAATTGGCTG
>JAZQLM010000133.1:0-12512 GCA_045542655.1 Clostridia bacterium
CTTTTATGGCAGGAGCTTTTCACGGCGTAGGCGAGGGTGAATCCGTTATCAATGTCGGCGTCAGCGGTCCGGGCGTTGTTAAAGCCGCTCTTGAGCAGGTAAAGGGTGCTGACTTCGGTGTTGTTTCAAATACAATTAAAAATACCGCATTTAAAATTACCCGTATGGGACAGCTTGTTGCAAGGGAGGCTTCAAGAAGGCTTAACGTTCCCTTCGGCATAGTTGACCTTTCACTCGCACCTACTCCGGCAGTCGGAGACAGCGTTGCTTACATTTTAGAGGAAATGGGACTTGAAAAGTGCGGTACTCACGGAACTACCGCCGCTCTTGCTCTTTTGAACGATGCAGTTAAAAAGGGCGGTGTTATGGCATCCGAATATGTCGGGGGCTTAAGCGGTGCATTTATCCCTGTGAGCGAGGATGCCGGAATGATTGCAGCCGCACAGGCAGGGGCACTCTCCCTTGACAAATTAGAGGCAATGACCTGTGTTTGCTCTGTCGGACTTGATATGATTGCCGTTCCCGGCGATACTCCTGCAGAGACAATCTCCGCAATCATAGCAGACGAAATGGCTATCGGTGTTGTTAATCAGAAAACAACTGCCGTAAGAATTATCCCTGCCGAGGGTAAAAAAGTCGGCGACATTGTGGAATACGGCGGTCTTATGGGTTCTGCACCTATTATGCCAGTTAACCCTAATTCAAGCCGTGACTTTATTTTAAGGGGCGGCAGAATCCCTGCACCGCTTCACAGTCTGCGTAATTAAAATATAAACTTTAAAGGAGCCTTTATGGATATTTTAAAAGCCGTTCTTGATATAGAATACAAGGCACGCAAAATTCTTGCTGAAACCGATGAGCTTAAAAAGCTCGAAGCAGAAAATACCAAAAAGGCTCTCCTTATGCTTGAAAATGATTCAAAGGCGGAGCTTGATGCCCGCCTTTTAAAAATATCAAATAATATAAAAGATAAACAAAGCCTTGAAGCAGATGAGGATTTCAGCCTATATAAGGAAAGGCTGTCTGCTTTGGAAAATTATTTTGCGGAAAACAAATCCCGCTGGACCGAAATGATTTTTAATAATATTACCGGAGGTGACAAAATATGATTGCCGGAATTATAAAAAATTCCGCCGTTAATTCAAAGATACTTGCAATGAACAAAAATAATCTTACTTCTAAAGATTATATAACTCTTTCAAAGCTTGTCTCACCCGAAAAAGCGGCACAATATCTTAGTCAGGCATCCCAGTATTCAGAAATTTTTAAGGACTTAGACATCTCCTCCGTTTCGGGATACGAGCTTGAAATTCTTCTTAAAAACGCACTAAATAGTAATATAAAATCGCTTATTACATTTTTAGCCTCCTGTAATTCGCCATCGGCGAGCTTTTTCAGTGATATTTTTTCTGTCGCAGATGATATAGCGGCAATCAAAGCTTCCATTCGACATATTTTTACAAAAGACACCACCTACAAACAGAATATATTTTATTTTAGCAATAAAGCCTTTGAAAAACTAACTTTTGTTACGGATTTCAACGGTTTTTTTGTTGCCTTAAACGGCACTTTATATGAGGTTATATTTAAAAGCTTTGCCGAAAGCCCTCACCGCCAGAATATTTTCGATATGGAATGTGCTATGGACAGCTTTTGGTACAGATATGTCCTGAAAAGCACGAAAAATCATCTTACAAAATCCGATTTAAAAATTGCAAGCTCAATATTCGGCGTGCATTTTGAGCTTAATCTTCTACTATTTATATTACGTCTTAAAAAGTATTATAAAGTCTCCTTTCCGCCTGAAAAAATCTTTCCCTACGTCAATATTTTTCACCACAGGCTTTCCTCTGACGAAATAAAGAAAATAGTCGAAGCTAAAAACGAGGAAACGGCACTTTCTCTCCTTAAGGCTACGCCGTATGGCAAAGTATTTTCAAGCAATAACAGATTTTTTGAAAAGCCGGCAGAAGAATATATTTTAAGACTTCACTCATCTCTTTACAGAAGTAACCCCTATTCAATTGCGGCAATTTTATACTACCTCTTTGTAAAGAAAACCGAAATAAAAAATATCATCACCATAATCGAGGGGCTTCGCTTAAGGCTTAGTCCCATACAGATACAAAAACACTTAAGAGTTTCAGCCTGACTGCGACCTAAAAAGGAGGCATCCGACAAAATGATTTTAAAAATGAAGCTTGTAAACCTTGCTGGAGACCGTGGGGATATAGACAAGGTCATTGAACAATACCTTATAGGAAGAGAAATTGAATTTGAAAATCCGCTTTCCGTATTCAAAAACGCACAGGGCTTCACTCCACACACAGAAGCCAATCCGTACGCAAAAATTTTAAAAAGGTTTTGCGAGGTTTTTGATTATGCGGGAATTTCCTATGATGGAATAAAACCTCAAAAGGGCAGTTTTTCATTAGAAGATTTAAAAAACACAACCGAAAAATTCGACAATCAGCTCCATTCATTAAAGAGCAGAATTAAAGAGCTTGAAGCCGAAAGCTCAAGGCTTTCAAAAATCATTCAAAGCATTGAGCCTGTATTAAACAGCGAAATACGGCTTGAAAGTCTAAAAGAGCTTGAGTTTCTCCGTTTCAAATTCGGACGTATGCCGACAGAAAGCTTTCTTGTGCTTGAAAAATACCTCGGCGACCTTCCTGCATACTTTGCCGATATACATTCCGATTCAGGCTATGTATGGGGATTTTTCTTTACCCCCTCGGAAAATTTTGTCCGTGTTGACCACATTTTTTCCTCTCTTTACTTTGAAAGCTTTCAGCTTGATACCAAGTTTTCGGGAACTCCAAAGGAAATATGTACAAAGCTACATTTAAAGCAAAATGAAATAGCGAACGAAATAAATGCTATATCCGATAAGATGAAAAGGCTTCTTAAAATTCAGAAAAAGGATTTGCTTAGTTCATACGCATCTGTTAAATATTATTTTGAGCTTAATAATATAAAGAAAAATGCGGTATACACAAAGCACAGCTTTTACTTCACCTTCTGGGCAAATTCACGCTTGGCAAACGCACTTTTAAAAGAGACTGAAAGTTTTGAAAGCATAAAGCTTGTGACCGAAGAGCCGTCCTCTATCGGAGAAATAACCGTCCCTACACAGCTTAAAAATAATTTTTTCGCACAGCCGTTTGAGGACTTTGTAAAAATGTACGGAACGCCCAAGTATAACGAGCTTGATCCCACCTCGTTCCTTGCTTTTATGTATACCCTGCTCTTTGGAATGATGTTTGGAGATTTGGGACACGGCGCTGTTCTTCTTATACTGGGAATTATACTGACCGCTTTAAATAAAGGCGGATTTATTGCAAAAATTTTTATTCCCGTTGGTATAAGCTCCTCGGTATTCGGAATTTTATACGGCACATTTTTCGGACTTGAGGGAGAAAAATCACCTATTAAGCCTCTGTGGTTTACCCCTATGGAGGATAAAACACGAATACTTTTCACCACAGTTATAATCGGTGTTTTAATCATTGTTTTCTGTATGGTGCTTAACATAATCAACGGTTTTAAACAAAAAAATCTTAAAAAAATATTTTTCTCACAAAACGGACTTGCAGGACTTTTGTTTTATACCCTTACGCTTTTTACGGTTTCATCACTTATCTTTAAAAGCAAAAATCCTGCCTTTACCACAGTGCTGATTGCCATTATATCCCTTGTAGCAATATTCTTACAGGAACCGCTTTCAAATTTCTTTGAAAAACGTAAAACAATTTTGAAAAGCAAAGAAAAGAAAAACGGGGGCGGATTTTTGGTTGAGTCATTTTTTGAGCTTTTTGAGATTATACTGAGCTTTGTAACAAACAGTATGTCCTTTGTCCGTGTAGGTGCGTTTGCACTTAATCACGCAGGTATGATGTCGGTTGTCATTATGTTTGCAGAAAATTCGGGCAATAGCTCAAGCCTTGCCGTGACAATTTTGGGAAACGCCCTTGTAATCGGTCTTGAGGGACTTATCGTGGGTATTCAGGTGCTTCGTCTCGGCTTCTATGAAATGTTCAGCCGTTTCTATGAGGGCGGCGGCCGCCCTTTCAAATCAAGTTCATCCTGACAGGAGGTATTTATGAGAACAATTATAACCTTTTTAATTATTACAATATCAATTCTTACGCCGCTTACCGCACACTACGGTCTGAGGCTTAAGAAAGAAAAAGTGAGAAAAACTCTTCTTTTCAACCTGTTTTCATTTTTTTCACTTCTTGCCGTATTTACGGTATGTATGTGGAGCGGAAATACTGTCGTCTTTGCAGAGCCTGTTTCGGCGGCTTCTCCCGACTCAATGAAATTTCTTGCAGCCGCACTCTCAACAGGTCTTGCGTGTATCGGTGCCGGAATTGCGGTTGCCGCCGCTTCCTCTGCCGCTCTCGGTGCAATATCGGAGCAGCCTGAAATTATGGGTAAGGCTCTTATCTTTGTTGCACTTGCCGAGGGTATTGCACTCTATGGACTTTTAATTTCCTTTATGATAATAGGATAGGGGGAACGATATTGAAATTCTATCTTTTAAGCGATGACAAAGCCACTAAAACAGGACTTAGGCTTGCCGGAATAGACGGCGAGCTTGTTCAAAGGTCAAAGGAAAATTTTAAGGAGGCATTTGACAGGTCACTGACTAACGAAGAAATCGCCGTTCTTTTAATTACAGAGAATCTTAAAAATCTTATGCCCGAATATGTGGAGCTTAAAAAAGCCACTACCTATCTTCCGCTTATAGCTACCCTACCCGACCTGCCCTCCAATGTAGTGACAAATGACCAAATCCGCCCGAAGAACGAATATTAAGGAGAAAATATTCCTATGCCGAAAAAATCTCTTATTGAATTTTCAAATCTCGTAATTTCAAATGCCGAAAATAAAAAAAATCAGATACTAAAAGAGCTTTCCAAAGCCGGTCTCTCCGCCGTTGAGGAAAGGAAAAAAATACTTGCCGAAGAAGGTGACCAAGCGGTAAGGTCAGCTCTTGTCCGTCTTGAACGTGAAAAGAAAGCCTATCTTTCTGAAAGACGCATCTTATACAAGAAACAGCTTTTTAAAAAGAGAGAGGAATTATTCCGCCAGCTCTTTGACGAAATAGAAAAAAGTCTTTTTGAATATTTAAAGCTTGACAAATACAAGGAAAGACTCAGATGCGATATTTTAAAAACCCTATCTATTCTCTCGGTAAGTGAGGCAACTGTTTATGCAAACGAAAATGATTTAAGCTTTTTAGAAAGTATCGAGACGACATCAAGGCTGACCTTTAAAAACGCAGAGGAATGTCCGTATTTAGCGAATAATCCAAGATATGCAGGAGGCATAATAGGCGGTTTTATTGCAGAATGTAATGAAAAACACATCCTTCTTGATTTCACCCTAAGAACAGACTTGGAAAATGAGAAAAATAACTTTACTATTAAGTATTATAATCGGGAGCTGATAAAATGACCAAAGCCCTTAATGTCCGAAAAAATCCTGTATGCGGAAGCATATACAGTATAAACGGACCTGTTGTAACCGCTGAAAATATGTCGGGAATTAAAATCTTAGAGACCGTCTATGTAGGACATAAAAAGCTCACCGGTGAGGTTATTTCGGTTCACAATGACAGGGCAGTTATACAGGTTTACGAGGAAACCTCGGGGCTAAAGCCGAATGAGCCGGTAGAGGCTACAGGTGAGCCTATGTCCGTTCTTCTTGCACCCGGACTTATCGGAAATATCTTCGACGGCATACAAAGACCGCTTAAGGAGCTTGAAAATCTTTCGGGTTCTTTTATTTCAAGAGGACTTCACCCGTCGGCTGTAGATTTAAAGAAGAAATGGAAGATAAAATTTTTTCTTAAAAAGGGTGATACTGTACAACCTCTCGATATAATAGGTGAAGCAGCAGAAACCTCCCTGATTATGAACAAAATAATGACGCCCTATGACGCCACAGGCGAGCTTATATATATCGCCCCTGACGGAGAGTATTCTCCTACCGATACCCTTGCTGTTATAAAGACCGCTGACGGAAAAGAAATTAAAGTTTCCCTTGCCTCAAAATGGCCTATACGAAAGCCACGTCCGTACAAAAAACGTGAAAAGACATCCTTGCCTCTAATTACAGGTCAACGTATCATTGACGTTTTGTTTCCCGTTTCAAAAGGGGGAACAGCCGCTATACCGGGCGGTTTCGGTACAGGAAAAACAATGCTTCAGCACCAGCTTGCAAAGTGGTGTGATGCTGACATTATAATCTATATAGGCTGCGGAGAAAGAGGCAACGAAATGACACAGGTACTTGAAGAATTTTCCTCTCTTGTCGATCCTAAATCGGGACGACCTCTTTCAGAGCGGACAATTCTTATTGCAAATACATCAAATATGCCGGTTGCCGCCCGTGAGGCTTCTATTTATACGGGGATAACTCTTGGCGAATATTACCGTGATATGGGCTACCATGTTGCTATTATGGCGGATTCTACCTCTCGCTGGGCAGAGGCACTCCGTGAAATTTCGGGCAGACTCGAAGAAATGCCTGCCGAGGAAGGCTTCCCCTCGTACCTTCCGTCACGGCTTTCTGAATTTTATGAAAGGGCAGGCTATGTGACAAATTTAAACGGCACATCAGGTTCTATCACAATAATAGGTGCTGTTTCTCCACAGGGCGGCGATTTTTCCGAGCCTGTAACCCAGAACACCCGCCGTTTTACACGTTGCTTCTGGGGACTTGATAAAAGCTTGGCATATTCAAGGCATTATCCTGCCATAAACTGGCTTACAAGCTACAGCGAATATTTCCGTGATTTATCTGAATGGTACAGCGAAAATATATCAGAAAGCTTTGGTGAGCTTCGCTCGGAGCTTATTAAAATCCTGCAGGAGGAAAACAGTCTTATGGATATTGTAAAGCTTATCGGAGCTGACGTTCTGCCGGAATCACAAAAGCTTATACTTGAGATTGCACATATAGTAAGGGTAGGCTTTCTTCAGCAAAATGCTTTCCACTCTACAGACACCTTCGTTTCTCCGCAAAAACAGTTTAAAATGCTTGAGGTAATTATTTTACTCTACAGAAAATGTAAGACTATGCTTGAAACCGAAGAAATCTCCGTATCACAGCTCATTCAAAACGATATTTTCGATAAGGCTTTAAAAATGAAATACGATATTTCGGAAGATGAGCTTTATAAATTTGATGAACTGAAAACAGAAATTGATTTTAAGGAGCATAAATAATGGAAATAACCTATACAGGCTTTGATGAAATACACTCATCTCTCATAGTGATGAACGCAATCAAAAATGCCGCCTATGATGAAATAGCAGAAATCTTGGTTGACGGTGCCGAAAATCACATAGGCAGAGTTATTGAATCCACAAAGGACTATGCCGTAATTCAGCTTTTCGGAAACACGCAGGGAATATCTCTTGAAAATACGCTAACACGACTAACGGGAAGTCCCCTCCGGCTTCCCCTCTCAACCGAAATTCTCGGCAGAAGCTTTGATGGTGCAGGACGTCCGAATGACGGTCTCGGGCGTGTTTACGCAAAGGAATACCGTGACATAAATCCAAATCCTTTAAATCCGGTATCAAGGCAGTATCCGTCATCATTCATTCAAACGGGAATTTCCTGTATTGACGGACTTACGACTCTTATAAGAGGTCAGAAGCTGCCCATATTTTCAGGAAGCGGAATGCCTCACGATATTCTGGCGGCACAGATTGCGGCTCAGGCGGAAATTCAAGATAAAGAAAATAGCAGCTTTGCGGTTGTATTTGCCGCAATGGGGGTTACCTTTGACGTTGCCGATTTTTTCGTCTCGGAGCTTGAAAAGAGCGGTGCAAAGGAGCGGAGTGTTATGTTTATAAACACCTCCTCTGATCCCGTCTCTGAAAGACTTCTCACCCCAAGATGTGCGTTAACCGCCGCTGAATATTTAGCCTACAGCGAAAATATGCACGTCCTTGTCATTATGACAGATATGACCTCATATTGCGAGGCAATCCGTGAGGTCTCCTCCACAAAGCACGAAATTCCGTCACGAAAGGGTTATCCTGGGTATCTCTACAGCGACCTTGCCTCTCTTTACGAAAGAGCCGGTGCAATTAAAGGAAGCCGTGGCTCTGTAACTCAGCTTCCCATACTTACAATGCCCGATGATGACATTACCCACCCTATTCCCGACCTCACAGGCTATATCACAGAAGGTCAGATTGTGCTTGACAGAGGTCTATCGCAGAAGAATATTTATCCACCGGTCGCAATTTTGCCGTCCCTGTCAAGACTTATGAAGGATGCAATCGGTGAAGGTTTTACCCGTTTTGACCATCCCGACACAGCAACACAGCTTTTTTCCCTCTATGCAAGGGTTCAGGAAGCACGCTCCCTTATGACCGTCATAGGCGAAGATGAGCTATCAGACAGGGATAAGCTTTATATTGATTTCGGGAATGCTTTTGAACGTGAATTTATAAATCAGGGTGTAACAGAAAACCGAAGCCTCGACCTGACACTTGATATAGGGTGGAAGCTCCTAAAAACACTTCCTGTAAGCGAGCTTGACAGAATTTCACCTGACATTCTCTCAAAAAAATATTTAAACGGGGGTATATAATGTGAACACAGCCTTAACCAAAGGAAATCTTCTGTCCGCTCAAAACACTCTGAGGCTCAGCCGAAGCGGATATGAACTGCTGGATAAAAAACGGAATATTTTAATAAAGGAGTATACCGTGCTTTCAGAAAAAGCCGCAAGCATACGAAGGGAAATCACCTCTACATTTCACTCGGCATATTCTGCTCTGCAAACGGCATATCTTGAAACAGGAATTGAGCTGATTGAAAAGACAGCTGTTTGTATAAACGAAGAATGCTCCCTGACCATAAAATCAAGGAGCATTATTGGTGTAGAAATCCCCTCTCTATCAATGGAAGAGACGAAAGCCTTTCCTGTCTACGGTTTCCAGAATTCATCCTCTGCCCTTGACGAAGCAATTCTTAAATTTGTGGAATTAAAAAAGCTTACCAAACAGCTTGCGGAAATCGAAAATGCAGTATTTGTCCTATCGGAAAATATAAAAAAGACACAGAAGCGGACCAATGCACTGAAAAATATTATAATCCCAAAATACGAAGAAGAGATAAAAATAATATCCTCAGCTTTAGAAGAAAAAGAACGTGAGGAACACTCACGTCTTATGGTAATTAAAGAGGGGATGTAATAATTGCTACTTTTACATCCCCGCCATTTTTATTTTATACTCTCGCCATCAGGGAAGAAGAAATCATACAGAATAAGCAAATCATCAAGGCTCATATTCATTGTAATCATTTCCTGAAGTGCAAGTCTGTCGTCACGGTTTTTCATTGAAGCATATATTTCAAAGGTATCTGCTTTCGCCTTTTTATAGTCAAAGCTTCTGTCCTTTAAATACTCACCCATACTTTGTGCAATAGCCTTTACAACGCCGGACTGAGCCTCAAGATAACAAAGTGGCAGAACCTTTTCGTTCAATGAGTTAATAATTTTTGTCATTCGCTCAATTAAAACATCATCCGCAATATCATCAAGATTAATAGGTTCGATTTCTGTCGGCTTATCAACAACGCATTTAGCTAAAATAACTGCCGCTTCACCACGGGTTATAGGCTGAGTTGCTCTGAAACGTCCGCCCGTTTCTAAAGCTGCCATTCCCATAGCAACAACCTTTTTCACACTGTCAAGAGCCCAATCTGATACCTCGTCTGATATAACAACCTCGACAGGAATCATTTCCATATTCAAAATGTTATTGATTATATGACAAACCTGTTCTCTGGTTACCAGGTCATTCGGACAAAATCTTCCGTCACCCATTCCCGAAATATAGCCTGCCTGCACGGCCTTTAATATATCGCTGTAAAACCACTCCTCCGGCTTTACGTCATTAAAGGGATTTTCTGCACTCTGGGTATAAGAAAATATATTATTTACAATCTTTACAAACTCTGCTCTCGTAAGATTATTCTGAGGAGCAAAAGAGGTTTCGTTATAGCCGTTTACATAGCCATAAGACCACAGCTTCTCAATAGCGGCATATTCCTCCGTCTCCCGAGTAACATCAGTAAAGGGCATCGCAAATGCACCTTGACTCAGAACTAAAATTAAAGCAATAAATACTGATAGTAATTTTTTCATATAATTTCTCCGTCTTTACTCTGAATTATTTCAGCTTACTTATATAATACGATTTTTTCAGATTTTTTTCATTCTCATATGTTTTCTTTATAGTACCTACAATAGATGTATCGCCTCCGACCGCTTTTATTTCCTTTTCAAGCTCTGCGGTAAGCTGTGCCATCTTTGCATCGCATTGATTTAAGAGCGAGGTTGCAACAGACATATACTTGCTCACAAGCTCCTGCTTTCCCACAAGATTTTTCTTTTCCTTGGGAAGAGCCGCATAATCAGCCTTGACCTTAGCCTCCATCTGCCCAAGCTGACCTAAATAATATGCCTTTAAGCTATAAAACTCAATAATCCGCTCCGAAACAATAGCGTCTGTCTTTTTCTTTGCCTCGGTTGAAACCTTTGTATTCGTTTGATTTGAGACATTATTTTTATCTCCGCTCTGAGCATTTTCCTCAAGCTTCTTTTCGGCTTCTTTCTTCTTTTTCTCAATTGCCTCCTCAACCGTCATTTCACCGCTCATTATTTTCGCTTCATCTTCCGCTGAAAAATCATCGACTACATTGTATTTTTCCTGAACTTCCTTGTTTAGCTCTTCCTGATTTTTATTTATCATTTCAGAAAGCTCTTCCTGTGTATATCTAAAAGAATTAATAACCGCATTTATATTATCTGCCTGCCACAGTGCTAATCCTGAAATAAGCACTATAACTCCAAGCAGTATAAAAAGTACTGTCATAGTTTTTTTCTTATTTTTCACAGCTATTCCTCCTTATAAACAAAAACAGTAAAATCCCCAGCATTGCACCGCTTGAATCAAGCAGCATATCCGACAGCTGACAGCTTCTTCCGGCTACAAACAGCTGATGAATTTCATCAAAAAACGCAAAACTAAAGCTTACCGAAAAAGCTACCGTCAGGGTAGTTATCGTTTTCCTTCTGTAGCAAAGTACATATGATGTTAAAAAGAGCGATATTATAAAGAAATTCCCAAAATGTGCACACTTTCTGATTATATGCTCGAAAGCCTCAACAAAATTTTCCTTTCCAATATAACCTCTGTCAAAAAATGCAATAAGCTTATCATAAATCAGCCCTGTAATCCCCTCACTGCTCGATGATGATACTACGGCAGGCTGTGCCGAAAAAGATGCTATAATGAAATAATAGTATACTATCATCATAATCAGCATAACTTTTTTTATATATAACTTCTTTGTATCCATTTTAAATCCACTCAGGCTTTTCTTCTTCAAATTTATTTTCCCAGAATTTAAGGTCGTTAAGATAAAGTCCATCTGCTTTTTTCTCAAAAAGCTCTACCGCCTTTGAAAATTCAGGCTTTCTTTTTTCCATATCGTGACAGTCCGTACCCACGAACTGTATAAGACCGTTTTTCATCATAGTAAAAGCCTTAAGTCTTGTTCTAAAGGATGTAAAAAATGCAGTATTTGCCTGCACAAGAGCACCCGTTCTCACTATATTTCTGAGCATACCATTGCCGGGATTTGACGATAAATACCTTTCTATATGTGCAATTATCGGCACAATTCCCCTGTTCATATAAAGGGATGTAAGAGTTGAGTACATCTTTTTGTCCCAAACCTTAAAAGGCATTTCGATGAGCATATATCTCGTTCCGTTTATGCAGAGCAAATCTGCCGCCTCAAAAACATCAAGTCCGTAAAAAAACTTGACCTCCGCCCCTAAAACAAATTTCGGTCTCTCCTTTACCCCGTTCCTTTCAAGGGCGTCCAAAAGTCTCATACTTGAGATTTTTCGGTGCTTTAAAAAGCCCTCTATACTCATACAGTCATAGTAAAAATGGGGTGTCGCAACAAAAGCGTCAACCCCTTGTTTTATAAGCTCATTTATCATATCGCACGACATCTGGGAGCTTTTGCTTCCATCGTCAATACCGGGAAGGATGTGTGTATGAAAATCCAACACTACCTATTCCTCCATTCTGAACTAACCCTAATCAGAATTTTTCTGACCGTTTATTTTGCTTTTTTACCGCCGGCAGAAGCCTTATTCTCGCTTCCTGTCTCACTGCCGTGGTGTTTTTCGTGTCCGTAGTGGCTGTAATGCCCGTAGCGACCATAACGGCCTCTGCGGTAATCTCCGACATAACGCTTATCCTTATAGGTATAGCGTTTATAATTATACTTATACGAACCGTTGCTTCCGTAGACAACACCGTTTAATACGAAGCCTAAAATCTTTGCATTGGCAAAATCAAGCTGCTTTAAAGCCTCTTCAATAGTGTCCTTATCCGTAGAGTTATAAAGAACTATCATTATAACACCAGACATCCACTTTGCAATAATTGCAGTAT
>JAZQLM010000134.1:0-4211 GCA_045542655.1 Clostridia bacterium
GGTCGATGTGTGCAGTGTGGTTAAGGAAAAGCTTGACGAGCACGGATTTAATATTGTTGCCGCATATAATTCAGACAAGGTAAAGGATAAATCAGAGATTGTTGACCACAATTCAAAAAACGCTTCGGAAGAAATTTTAAAGATTTATACCGGATTACAGGTAAAAAATGATGAGGATAAAGATCATGAAGCCGACGTAACACTGTATATCGGGAATGATTTTTCGTTCTGAGATAGGATAAGGAGTTAAATATATGAGCATAAATAATGAAATTGTTAATAAAATAGTAACAACACTTGATTTGAAAAAGGCTGAAAATATTAAGGTTTTATACGTTCGTGAGCTGACTACTATAACAGATTATTTTGTAATTGCAACTGCTAATTCGCCGCTTCAGGCACAGGCTTTTGCGGATAATCTCGAAGAAAAGCTCCTTGAAATGGGAATAAAGCCCGTAAACAGAGAGGGGTATAATTCTGCTGAATGGATTTTACTCGGATTTGACGATGTAGTTGTTCATATATTCCAGAGAGAGGCAAGGGAGTTTTACAGCTTAGAGCATATCTGGAAGGATGCACTTGAAGAGGACATCAGAGATTTGCTTACAGATTAGGGAGTAATTTTAAGCTTGATTATAAATACCGAAAGGATGAAATATATATGAAATACGATTTTAAAGCCATAGAAGAAAAATGGCAGAAAAAATGGGAAGACGAAAATTTGTTTGAAATAAAGGAAGATGCAAGTAGGCCCAAATACTATACACTTGAGATGTTTCCGTATCCTTCGGGAAATCTACATATGGGACATGTGCGTAACTATTCAATAGGTGATGTTGTCGCACGTTATAAGTCTATGCAGGGCTTTAATGTTCTTCATCCTATGGGTTGGGATTCTTTTGGTCTGCCGGCAGAAAATGCCGCTATAAAGAACGGAACACCGCCTGCTGAATGGACATGGAAGAATATTGACAATATGAGAGACCAGCTTAAGAGTCTTGGTTTCAGTATTGACTGGTCTCGTGAGGTAGCAACAGCAAAGCCTGATTACTACAAATTCACACAATGGATGTTCTTGCAGCTTTATAACAATGGGCTTGCGTATAAGAAAAAATCCTTTGTAAACTGGTGTCCGTCATGCAGTACCGTGCTTGCCAACGAACAGGTTGTAAACGGTAAATGCGAAAGATGTAAGAGCGAGGTTACTAAAAAAGATCTCGAGCAGTGGTTCTTTAAAATTACAGATTATGCACAGAGACTTCTTGATGATATTGACAAGCTTAAAGGGTGGCCGGATAAGGTTAAGAGTATGCAGTCCAACTGGATAGGTCGTTCAGAGGGTGCTGAGGTTAAATTTAAAATTGACGGAACAGATGAAGAGCTTACCGTTTACACTACACGTCCTGATACACTTTTCGGTGTTTCATATATGGTTATTGCACCGGAGCATCCTATTGTTGATAAGCTTATTTCGGGAAGACCTGAGGAGGCAAAATGCCGTGAGTTTATCAAAAAAGTACACGGCTTGAGTGAAATTGCAAGAAGTGCAACAGACACCGAAAAAGAGGGTGAATTTACCGGCGTCTATATGATAAATCCTATAAATGACGAAAAAATTCCGCTTTATCTTGCAAATTATGTATTTGTTGATTACGGAACAGGTATTGTAATGGGTGTACCTGCACACGACCAGAGAGATTTTGATTTTGCAAAGAAGTATAATCTTCCTGTAAGAATTGTTATTCAGCCTGAGGACTCCGCTCTTAAGTCAGAAGAGATTACTGAGGCTTTTGCAGCTGAAGGGGTTATGGTTAATTCCGGAAAATTTGACGGTCTTTCAAATAAGGATGCACTAAAGGATATTATTTCATATCTCGAAGAAAAAGGCATCGGTAAGAGAACGGTTAATTTCCGATTGAGAGACTGGCTTATTTCACGTCAGCGTTACTGGGGAGCACCAATTCCGGTCGTATACTGTGATAAGTGCGGCGAGGTTCCGGTTCCCGAAAAGGATTTACCTGTAATGCTTCCTGAAAACGTTAAGTTTACAGGTCAGGGAAAATCTCCGCTTTCAGAATGTGAAGAGTTTATAAATACCACTTGTCCTGTTTGCGGCGGTCATGCAAAACGTGAAATTGATACTATGGATACGTTTGTTTGTTCTTCATGGTATTATTTAAGATATTGTGATCCTAAGAATGATAAAATGCCGTTTGATAAGGAAAAGACTGACTACTGGATGAATGTAGACCAGTACATCGGCGGTGTTGAACATGCTATACTTCATCTTTTGTACGCAAGATTTTTCACCAAGGTTCTCTATGACCTTAAATATGTATCCTGTGAGGAGCCTTTTGAAAATCTTCTTACACAGGGTATGGTGTTAAAAGACGGAAGTAAAATGAGTAAATCTGTCGGTAATGTTGTAAGTCCTGATGAAATTATTGAAAAATACGGTGCCGATACTGCAAGACTGTTTATACTTTTTGCTGCACCTCCAGAAAGAGATTTGGATTGGAATGATACTGCAGTTGAGGGGGCTTACAGATTTATAAACCGTGTGTTCAGAGCTGTTGACGAGCTTTCATCCTTAATTGTTGATGAAAAGGTTGAGCAGAGCAGTCTCAGCGGTGACGAAAAGAAGCTCAGACTTGCACTTCATTCTTCAATAAAGAAGGTTACGGATGATTTTGAAAGATTTAGCTTTAACACTGCGATAAGCAGTATTATGGAGGCTGTGAATGCACTCTATCAGTATAAAGAAAGTAAATCTTCGGAAGAGATGAATAAGCCTTTGATTACAGAGGTACTTAAAAATATCGTAATTATGCTTTCTCCGTTTATTCCTCATGCAGCACAGGAAATGTGGGAGATTATCGGTGAAAAGGAACAGCTTATGAATGTAAGCTGGCCCAAATATGATAGCGAAGCTTTAGTTGTTTCGGAAATAGAGCTTGCTGTTCAGCTTAACGGTAAGGTGAGAGAAAAGGTTATGGTTTCTCCCGAAAGCTCGCAGGATGAAATCAAGGAAAAGGTTCTTGGTATGGAAAAGATAAAGGAGCTTATCGGCGATAAAGAAGTTGTTAAGTGTATAGTAGTTCCGAAGAAGCTTGTAAACATTGTTGTTAAATAAATTTATTCAGAAAGGCTTTGATAAAAATGTCAAAAAATATTTCATTTGATTATAAAAAGGCACTTGGATTTTTCAGTGCTGAAGAACTCGATAACATTTCTTCTCAGGTTAGTGCGGCACATGAAGCACTCCATAAAAAGACCGGTGCAGGAAGTGATTTTTTAGGCTGGGTTGATTTACCTGAAAATTATGATAAGGAAGAATTTGCAAGAATTAAAAAATCTGCTGAAAAAATAAGAAATGACTCAGACGTATTAATCGTAATAGGAATCGGCGGTTCATATCTTGGTGCTAAGGCTGCTATAGACTTTTTAAACGGCACGTTTTATAATTCAGCCAAAAAGCCGGAAATCATCTTTGCCGGTAACAGCATAAGCCCGAGCTATCTTAATGATTTGCTTGCAGCTATTGAAGGTAAGGATGTCAGCGTAAATGTAATTTCAAAATCAGGTACAACTACAGAACCTGCAATAGCATTCAGAATTTTCAGAAGCTATCTTGAAAAGAAATACGGAAAAGAAGAGGCTGCAAAGAGAATTTATGCTACAACCGATAAGGAAAAGGGTGCATTGAAGAAGCTTGCTGATGCAGAAGGCTATGAAACCTTTGTCGTTCCTGATGACGTAGGCGGACGTTTTTCTGTGCTTACAGCTGTAGGACTGTTGCCAATTGCAGTAAGCGGTGCAGATATTGACAAAATTATGGCAGGTGCATATGAAGCACAAAGGCTTTATGCAAATGATTCTATATGTGAAAATGACTGCTATACTTATGCTGCAATTAGAAATATTTTATACAGAAAAGGCAAAACAATCGAAATGCTTGTAAATTATGAGCCGGCACTTCAATATTTTATTGAGTGGTGGAAACAGCTCTACGGTGAGAGTGAGGGTAAGGACCAAAAGGGTATATTCCCTTCAGGTGCTACTTTCTCGACTGATTTACATTCAATGGGACAGTATATTCAGGATGGCCGCAGAGATTTATTTGAATCAGTTTTATATATAGAAAATTCAAAATCTGATATAGTAATTGAAGCTGAAGATGAAAATATAGACGGACTTAATTTCCTTGCCGG
>JAZQLM010000135.1:0-1507 GCA_045542655.1 Clostridia bacterium
GGTATGATGAATGTAGTAAAGGAGTTTTTCATTTGAAAAAAATAAGCTCTGATGAGTTAATGAGACAAAGAGATTTTATAGAAAAGATAAGACAGATAAATGAAGCGGCTTTTAAAAAGCCGCTTGCATTCGTTGAAACATACGGCTGTGCCCAGAATGAAAGTGATTCGGAAAAGCTTAAGGGAATGCTTTTTGATATGGGTTATGATTTTTGTGAGACAACCGGCGAGGCGGATTTGATTTTGTATAATACCTGTGCTGTAAGAGAAAATGCAGAGCTAAGGGTTTTCGGAAACATCGGTGCGATAAAGCATCTTAAGAATAAGAAGCCGTCGCTTCTTCTTGGTGTTTGCGGTTGTATGATGCAGCAGGAGCATATTGCAGATACAATAAAAAAACGTTATCCTCATGTTGATATGGTATTCGGAACTCACGCACTTTATCGTTTTCCTGAAATTTTATCAAATGCAATAAAGAAGGCAAGGGTTTTCGATGTTAAGGATGAAGAGGGTGCTATTTTTGAGGATATAAGCTATAAGAGAGAAGCACCGCCCCTTGCGAAAATTCCGGTTATGTACGGCTGTAACAACTTCTGTTCGTACTGCATTGTGCCTTATGTAAGAGGCAGGGAAAGAAGCAGGGATAAAGAGGATATTTTAAAAGAAATCCGCAAGGTGGCATCGGAGGGGTATAAGGAGATTATGCTCCTCGGTCAGAATGTAAATTCCTACGGAAATGATTTAGATGGCGGACTTACCTTTGCACAGCTTATAAAGGAGGCGGCAAAGGTTGACGGAATTGAAAGAATACGTTTTATGACCTCACACCCTAAGGATATTTCGGACGAGCTTATTGAGGTGCTTGCAACCGAGAAAAAGGTATGTAAGCAGCTGCATCTGCCGGTACAAAGCGGCTCAAGCAGAATTTTAAAGCTTATGAACCGTAAGTATACAAGAGAGGACTATCTTGATATTATAAAAAAGGTTAAGGAAAGGGTACCGGATATTGTTCTTACAACCGATATTATAACGGGATTTCCGGGAGAGACGAATGAAGATTTTGAAGAGACTCTTTCTCTTCTTTCAGAGGTTCGCTATGACCTCATATTCTCTTTTATTTATTCAAAGAGAAAGGGAACGCCGGCGGCTGAAATGCCGGATGTTCTGACCGACGAAGAAAAACACAGAAACTTTGACAGAATGATTGAGCTTCAGAATGTGATTTCAAAAGAGAAAAATGACCTGTATATGGGAAAAATTGAAGAGGTGCTGGTGGAAGGTCAGAGTAAAACAAACCCCGAATTTTTATCGGGACGTACCGATGGAGGTAAAATAGTTAATTTTAGGGGCGATTTAAGCTTGGTCGGAGAGTTAGTGAATGTGAAGATTACCGAAACAAAAACATGGTCTCTCGGCGGCGAGGTTATATAGATTTTTTAGTTAAAAAGGAGATTTTTAAAATGCAGAATATTATAATTGAAAAAGCACAGGAGCTTGGAAAGCTCATA
>JAZQLM010000136.1:0-2987 GCA_045542655.1 Clostridia bacterium
TTGTTCCATGGAGTTGTCTTCCTAAGACCGCTTGGCCTCCGACTTGGTGAGGTTAAGTCCTGTACCGCCTGATTTTAATGATATGAGGAAAACAGGCACATCGTTTGTCTGAAAGCTGTTTACAAGGGAAATTCGCTGTTCCTTGGGGGTAGAGCCGACGAGGGTATAAAAGCGAATGCCTTCAAGCTCTAATCTGTCCTCTATAATCTCAAGCATAGAGGTAAACTGTGAGAATAAAAGCACCTTGTGACCGCCTTCTGTTGCTTCTTTTATAAGGTCGATACAGCTTTCCAGCTTTGCCGAGCCGCCGCTGTAATTATCATAGCAGAGCGAGGGATCACAGCAGAGCTGACGAAGTCTTGTAAGCTGTGCAAGTATCCGTATGGTGTCCTCCCTTAAGCTTGATAAGCGGTTATTTTCAATGGTATCTTTTAAAACCTTTACGTTTGCGGTGTAAATTTTTCGCTGAGCCTCTTCCATTCTTGAAAAGAAAATATGCTCGGATTTTTCGGGAAGCTCCTTTAGAACATCCGCTTTAAGACGTCTTAAAATAAAGGGAGAAACCATATTTTTAATCTTTTTAAGTGCATTTTCGTCTCCGTCCTTTACGGCAGGTGCTTCAAGCTCCGTCCTGAAACGGCGGTAGGAGAACAAAAAGCCGGGCATAAGAAAATCAAAAATGCTCCAAAGCTCGCTTAGTCTGTTCTCTATAGGTGTACCCGTAAGGGCAAAGCGGTTCTGAGCCTGAACGGTTTTAACTGCCTTTGCACTCTGTGTCGAGGAATTTTTGATATACTGTGCCTCGTCAATAATCTGAAAACGGAAAAGCTTGTTTTCATAAAGCTCGCAGTCACGCTTTAAAAGGTCGTAAGAGGTGATTAGCACATCAAATTTTTCCCAGTTTTCAAGAAGCCTTGCACGCTCATTGCTGTTTCCCGTAATGACGAGAGAAGAAAGCTCAGGGGCAAAACGTGAAATCTCGCTTTCCCAGTTATAAATTAAGGATGCAGGACATACGATAAGGGAGGGGGAGTGCGTTTTTCCGGATTCTGTAGCCGTCTCTTTTTCAGAGAGAAGAAGCGAGATAATCTGAAGCGTTTTGCCAAGTCCCATATCATCGGCAAGTATACCGCCGAAGCCGTACATATCCATTGTTTTAAGCCAGCGGAAGCCGTGTCTCTGATAATGCCTGAGTACCTTTTTAAGTCTGTCAGGCACTTCAAATTCGCTGTCCTCTGCGGTTTTTATATTTCGTATAAGGGAGCGGAAGCTGTAGCTTCTTGTTGCAAGACCGCCTGCGGAAAACAGCTTGTCGAGATATAACGCACGGTATCTGGGGAGCGTAAAAGCCGCCTCGCCGCTCTTTTCCTCTTTGTAATGCTCAAATAGATTTAAGGTGTCCGCCGCTTCTGCTATCCTTGAAAGCTCATTTTCAGAAAGCCTGAGGAAGCTTCCGTCTTTCAGGCGGTGGTATTTTTTCTTGTTGTGATAGCTCTTTAAGAGGTTTCTAAGCTCACGAAGGTCAAATTCGTCCGAGAAAAAGTCAAGCTCCAAAAGGTCGCTGTTAAGGGATAAGCCGACCGAAATTTTCGGAGCGGGGTGAATAGAGAGCCGTTTTAAGCTGTCCGAAATAAACACTTCGCCGAAGGCTTTAAGCTCGTCAATGCCCCGTGAGGCAAAATCAAAAACAGCGTCCTCGTCGTCATAAATTTCAAATTCACCCTCAAGGCTTGAGGTGAAATACCGCGTCAAGGCTTCCTTTATATTATATTCAAGCACCGAGTCTCTGAATGCCTCTGTTCTTTCGGTTTTAAAGGGATTTAGTTTTTTGCTTCCGTATAAAATCTCACAGCGGCAAGATATACTGTCGCCGCTTTCCGCGTCTATATAAAAGCTTACCTCAGGGGCAGGCATTTCGTATTTTGAAAGGTCGATGTTGTCCGAAATTATGTTTGAATAGGGCGAAATCTTAGGTATAATATTATTGTAGAAAAATATCATATCCGCTTCGCTGACCGAAAATTCGTCCGACTTTAAAAAGTTTGAGCCTGCACAGATAAGTCCCTGCATATTTTTCTTATAATCTCTGTCGGTACGCATAATTTCCCTGTCTGTGATTATATAAAGAAATTCTGTCCCCGAAAGGCACATAAAAGCTTCTTTCTTTACAAGAACAGAGCCGTCTGAGCCTTCTGAAAACGTAAAGCTCAGGCGTGGGTTTTTCGTGATTACGGGAAGAGTTTTTGTATTGCCGTTTGCCTCAAGCGTAATTTCACCGCTGCTTGATGCTTCCATAAAGCGGTCAAGGAGGTGAGGGGTAAGCTCAAGCTCACGGTTTTTAAGGTCTGCAAGGTATGAATATTTATTGAAAACGCTGTTAAAAAGGCGGTTTTCTGTAACTGCCTCATTTATTATCTCTATATATTTTTTTGAACGGTCGGAAAAACGGCTCAGGGTATGAGTAAAAGCCGTATCCTTTCCGTAAATTCCTTCGCGGGCATTTCGTACATTGTCCGAAAATTCGCACAAATCCTTTATGATATATTTTTTGGATAAGTCAATTTTAAATTCTATACTCGAATGACCGTTTGCCTTAATGTGAAGAGTGGGATAAAGTTCGATTTTTTCCACGGGTGAATACGAAGCTGAAATTTCATCGTTTTTATAGCTTTGTATTACCTTGTTTGCAATCGCAGAGGAGTATTTCTTAGTTTGCTTTGCAGTTTCCTTTTCAAGCTCTCTCTTTGGAATACAGGAAAAAAGCACCGCCGCAATATGCTTGCATATTCCGTCGTATTTTAAAAAGGCAGGGCAGTCGCAAAGACAACGGCTCGGATAGCCGTTTTCGCTCCATATGCTTACATTGTACATCTGGCTTCCCTTTACCTTTGCTTCGGTGTATTCTTCCAAGGAATTTATTTTTGAGGTGTTGACCTTTTTTACATAGCCGTTGTTGAAGTAGGTCATACCCCTAAAAAACGAGGTCT
>JAZQLM010000137.1:0-4686 GCA_045542655.1 Clostridia bacterium
TGTTTTATAAGCTCATTTATCATATCGCACGACATCTGGGAGCTTTTGCTTCCATCGTCAATACCGGGAAGGATGTGTGTATGAAAATCCAACACTACCAATTCCTCCATTCTGAACTATACCGGTCAGATAGCCTCCGACCGTCTATTTTGCTTTCTTTCCGCTAGCAGAAGCCTTATTTTCACTACCTGACTCGCTGCTGTGGTGTTTGTCGTGTCCATAGTGGCTGTAATGTCCGTATCTGCCATAGCGACCTCTGCGGTAATCTCCTGCATAACGCTTATCCTTATAGGTATAACGTTTATAATTATACTTATACGAACCGTTACTGCCGTAAACAACACCGTTTAAAACAAAGCCTAAAATCTTTGCATTGGCAAAATCAAGCTGTTTCAAAGCTTCCTCGATAGTATCCTTATCCGTAGAGTTATAAAGAACTATCATTATAACACCAGACATCCACTTTGCAATAATTGCAGTATCTGTAACGATATTTACCGGAGCAGTATCAAAGAAAATGTAATCATACTTTTTGCTGAGTTCCTCAATAATTTCGCCCATTCTGTCAGAGCCTAAAAGCTCTGCCGGATTTGGGGGAATACTACCCGAAAAGATAACATCAAGATTTGTATATCCACTGTCATTTATAACCTCTTCAAGAGAATTAAGTCCGACAAGTGCATTGGAAAGTCCCGGTGTACCCTTTTTGTCAAGAAGTCTTGATATATTCGGACGTCTTAAGTCACAGTCAATTATTAAGACCTTAGCACCTGTCTCCGCAAATGTTATTGCAAGGTTAAGACAGTTTGTAGACTTACCCTCTGATGCAATAGAGCTTGTAACACAAATCCTCTTACAGCCCTCCTGCGGAAGAGAAAAAATTACATTTGTACGGAGAGTTTTATACGCTTCTCTCACCTGAAAGGTTGTCTCAGAGGAAAGTACCTTTTCTTTTATAAATTCTCTCTTTAAAAGCTCATCCTTTGCACTACTTTTGCGGCGTTGTTCCGTTTGCAGCTTTCTGAGTCGCTTTATAAAACTCAGCATATTGCTGTTTTCCATACGAATACCCTCCTATCCCTCTGTTTCTTCCGTAATATGAACCATACCGATAATTCCGTCGGTAATAATAATACTTGGAATTTGTATTATCAGGATTTCCGATTTCCGGAATAATACCGAGAATTGACTTGTGGAACCAGGTTTCAAGGTCGGTTTCGCTTTTAACTCTCGTGTCAAATACTTCTCTTATAATTATATAAGCACAGCTGTATAATAAGCCTATAATAAAACCGATTAAAGTATTTCTCATTACATTGGGAGCAACTCTTGTTCCGGTTTTTGCTGTGTCAATAATTTTAACCGTACTCGCTTCAATATACTCACTTATTATATCGGGAGCTATATCAGCAATTACATTGGCGATAAGAGCTGTATGCTCAGGATTTGTACCCTTTATGCTGATTTTAAGAATTTCAGTATCATTTACAGAGCTTGCAGACAGCATCGACAAAATCTGTCCTGCCGAATAATCAAGTCCGTAACGTCTTTCTACCTCTTCCGAAATCTCGCCTGTAAGAGTATCACTCTTTAAGATTTCCTTATATGTTCCGACAAGCATCTGAGAAGCCTGCATATCGGCACCCGATGTCTGCGTCTTGGAAAGAAGCGTTGACCTATTATTATTGTTTACATACATAGTAACAGATGACTGATAAGTCGGAAGCACCATCGTTTCGCTGTAAACAAAAGCTACAATACCGACCAAAAGTGTAGTTACTATAATAAAATTAATACTTTGTGATACAATTCTCAGTAACCTTTTTATGTCTAATTCCTCGAACTGTTCCATATAATAATCCCCCAATCTGAATTATATTAATTTATCGTAAATGAAATCACCTTAAATCATTCTTAGGATAACTTCAAAACAGAAACTTTAATTACCCGACTACAGATACCTCTGCCTTATTTCCTTTACTTTCTTCTGCCTTTATGTCGTGTTCAGGCTTATGATATGTAGGAACAATCTCGGCAATAAGCTTTGTAACGGCTGCAATATCATTTCTGTACGCACATTCCTTAAGCTCATCTAACTGTCTGAAGAATAAATCTGTATCAAGCTCAATGGGCTGACCTATAAATATTTTCTTATTCTCGGTGTCTGTAAGACCTTCCTCGCCCATCAAAAGTTCCTCATACAGTTTTTCACCCGGTCTTAAGCCGGTATATTTTATTTCTATATCTCTTCCGGGGGTGAGTCCCGAAAGTCTTATAAGCTGTTTTGCAAGCTCCGCAATCTTAACCGGCTCGCCCATATCAAGAACAAATATTTCTCCGCCCTTTGCCATACTTCCTGCAGCTAAAAGAAGCTGTACAGCCTCCGGTATGGTCATAAAATATCTTATAATATCAGGATGCGTAACCGTAACAGGTCCGCCGTTTAAAATCTGTTTTTCAAAAAGCGGTATAACAGAACCGTTTGAGCCTAAAACATTACCAAATCTCACAGCAACAAAATCTGTACTGCATATATTATTCATAGACTGCACAATCATTTCACAGCATCTTTTTGTAGCTCCCATAATATTAGTGGGATTAACCGCCTTATCGGTAGAAACAAGAACAAATTTTTCCACGCCGTGCTCGATAGCAAGACGTGCGGTTGTATAAGTTCCGAAAATATTGTTCTTCACCGCTTCCTCAGGATTATGCTCCATCAGAGGAACGTGCTTATGTGCCGCTGCGTGGTAAACAATATCCGGCTTGTATTCCTCAAAAACAAGTCTCATACGTTCCTCGTCGCACACCGAAATAATTTCCACCGAAAGCGGAAAGCTTCTGCCGTAAGCACCAAACAGCTCCTGCTGAATGTCGTAGGCATTATTTTCATAGTTATCAACTATTACCAGCCTTTTCGGATTAAGTGCCGCTATATGTCTGCACAGCTCGCTTCCTATTGAGCCTCCGCCGCCTGTTACCATAACGGTCTTGCCCCCGATAAAGCCTTTTAATGCGGTATTTTCAAGATTTACTGTTTCTCTTCCCAAAAGGTCGTCAATGCTTATTTTGCGGATTTTTGATTCCACATTTTCATTAACACCCATAACCATTTTGGAAATGTGACAATCTGTTTCGTAGCACTTACCAAAAATACGCTTTTTATTCTGCTCATCAATATGAGCTATACATACGATAATTACATCTATACGCTCCTGTTTTGCAATTTCGGGAATACGGTCAGTATTTCCGACAATCGTAACATCTCTGAGCTTTCTGCCAATCTTGGCAGGATCGTCATCAACAATGCACACCGGCTCATAAATATCCGGAACACCCTTGCCAATATCGTCGAAGAACAGCGTTGCCATTTCCCCTGCACCGACAAGCATAAGCCTCTTCTTTGCATTTTCAGCCATAAGCCTCTGGCCTTCTGCTTCCTGCAAAATTCTTGACTTATAGTACGAGAAAAGTACAACGTATAAAATTCTTGACATCATAACAAGAAACGTCAGTATAACCAATCTCAGAAAATATGCCCCGAAAGGAACCGCTTCCGGAAAACGTGAAACGATATTAAATGCCGAACAAAGAAACACCGAAGCAAGCGAAACCGCAAAGCATTTCGCAAGATGCCTTACTCTTGCATATCTCCAGATAATTCTGTACATTCTGAAAAGATAGAAAACTACACCGCTCAGAACCACATTTATCACTGCTATATAGATGAGATTTCCCCGACCTATTTCAGATGCCCTGTATTCATTGAGAAACAGGAAATATGTAAAGATGTCGGAGAGAAATACCATACACATATCAATAAGCAGCAGCAACATATTTCTGTGCTTTTTGAGAATATCCATAAAATCCCCCTGATTTCCAACTTGTCTGACAGCAGCTTCTTTAAAACTGCCCGTATAAAGTATGTCGGAAGGGTTAAACTGACTCTTTTTTGAAAAAGTGTACACTTTCCCCCTATTCTAATCTTAGCCTTATTATTATAGCAGACTTTCCGTGGCTTGTCAATCAATATGCCGATATTTTATTTGAAATTCTTGTATAAATTTCCAAAAAAATTTTTATATAAATTTCATATTTATAAATATTGCCTTATTTCCACAAATGACATTGGTGCCAATGATTATTGGTGAAATAAGGCGGTATTTAAGAGACAATACCTCTATCCGTGTAAGCCGTTCAATGCGTGACCTTGCCTACAAGGCACTTGCCGTAAAGGAAAAGCTGATAAACCGCTGTGCAAAAGAGCCTACTGCGGCAGAAATTGCAAAAGAGCTTGAGCTGAGCGAAAAGGAGGTTTCAGCCGCCCTTGATGCAATTTTAGATCCTGTATCGCTCCACGAGCCGGTATACCACGACGGCGGCGATGCAATATTCGTTATGGATCAGGTTAAGGACGACAAAAACTCAGACGAGCTGTGGTCCGAAGAAATTTCGCTCAGGCAGGCTCTGAAAAAAATCCCCGAAAGGGAACGAAGTATTATAAATCTCCGCTTTTTCTTAGGACGTACCCAAATGGAAATTGCAGATGAAATAGGAATTTCTCAGGCACAGGTTTCACGTCTTGAAAAAAATGCTCTGTCCCACCTCAGAAAATATCTGTAATTTATGTAAAAGCAGGGGACGGTGTCTACATCGTCCCGAATTGCGGGCGGATGTAGGCATCCG
>JAZQLM010000138.1:0-6427 GCA_045542655.1 Clostridia bacterium
ATAATAACAAACCCATATTCTTATAACGGAGGGGTTTGTATCAAGCTTATTCCTCTATAGTTAAAATATTGAACAACTGAATATATGCCCCCGTAGTTAAATGGATATAACAAACCCCTCCTAAGGGTTAGTTATCGGTTCGATTCCGGTCGGGGGTGCCATTAATGCCGCATATTTACTGATATTTCAGTGATTGTGCGGCATTTTATTATTCCGCTATATAACTTCCTGTAGCTTATAAAATGTTACTTCATACACCTTCAAGCCTACATCACATACATTACTCTTAGCTTTAAGCATTACACAAAATTTTTTTGTATTTTTCTATATTTTTTTCATCCGGCACATCATACAAAACACAATCCATACCAATTGCATCATACTTATGCTTGCCCATTTTATGATATGGCAGAAGCTCAACAGATTTGTATTTAATATTTTTTAAAAAGTCAGCTATTTTCTGCATTTCTCCCAAATCATCATTAAAGCCTGACATAACAGGTATTCTTACAATTATATCCCCTAAAAAGTTTTCAGAAAGTTGTTTAAGATTATTTAAAATCAGCTTATATGAAGCACCGGTTCCTTCGATATGCAAATATTCGCTTACTGCCCTTATATCGTAAAGAAATAAGTCCGTATAAGGAAGAATTTTTTCAAAGTATTCCCATGGAACATTCCCCGCAGTATCAACTGCTGTATGTATGTCGGCTTTTTTACATTCTTTCAGAGCTTCATTAAGAAAATCAATTTGCAGCATACATTCTCCACCGGAAAATGTAACACCGCCATCCGAATTTTCAATATTTTTTTATATTTTTTAAAAAAAGACTTGCAAAATGGAAATTTTTCTGTTATAATATCTTAGTTGATAATTGAGAATTGATAATTTTTGGGAGGTGTATATATATGGCAAAGTGCGAAGTATGTGGAAAAGGTGTTTCTTTCGGTATAAAAGTGTCTCACTCTCACAGACGTTCAAACAAGATGTGGAAACCCAATATCAGAAGAGTAAGAGCAGTAGTTGACGGAACTCCTCAGAGAGTTTATGTTTGCTCAAGATGCTTAAGATCCGGAAAGGTTCAGAGAGCTGTCTAATTTAAAAATTAAGAGGTATCGTAAGATACCCCTTTTTTTTATTCATCTTTTATCTTAAAAATACTCTTTAAAATTCCTCTTAAGCATTTCGGTGCCTTAACAACAACTATTTTCATAAGTCATCCTCCTTTACTTTATTTTTTTACTATACAAGATATTCCCATAACAATAAAAGCAAGCCCCAAAATTGTTATGAGAAAATAACGTGGAATTATGTAGGCAAGAAACAGCCCCATCCCAATGGAAATCAGTATTATTCCAAAAATTTTGTTTTCTTTTTTTATGCACCTTTTCCTTGAGCAGCATTTCTTAATCATAACAACCCCTCCCTATGCTTTACTGTTCATTTTATCATATTCAAAAACACCACTTTTGTTAAAACATAATTAAAAAACAAACAGGACATACCCGAATATTCTCCGAGTAAATCCTGTTTATTTAGAACTTTTTTTCTTTAGCTTCGCCCTTGGGTGTGCTGTTTTATACACCGTCTTTATTCTGTTCCTTACTATTTCTTCGTATATATATGTAGTTGAAATATCCGAATGACCGAGCATTTCCTTAACATCCTTTAGTCCCGCTCCGTTTTCAATAAGATGTGTTGCAAAGGAATGCCTTAGTGTATGAGGAGTAATTTCCTTTAAGATATTGGCTTTTTTTCTATATACCTTCACAAGCTTCCAAAAGCCCTGACGAGTCATTTTCTCACCCTTATAATTAACGAACAGAATATCTGTTTTCTTTTCACCTATAAACTCTCCCCTTGACTTTTCGATGTATTCTTTAAGGCATTTTGCAGCAAGAGAATATACAGGTATAGTTCTTTCTCCTTTTTCGGATACACACTTTATTAAACCAATATCGGCATCTACATCGTATATTCTAAGCTCTATCAGCTCACTCACTCTTATACCTGTAGCATATAAAAGCTCGAGCATTGCCTTATCTCTTATTCCCTTTATATCATTAACATCAGGTGCATCCAGAAATGATTCGACCTCTGCATTTGTCATAACCTCAGGAATTTTCCTTGCCGGTTTTTTAGAATGGATATTTTCCATAGGATTTTGAGGCAAATTCTCTTCATCGCACAAATATTTGTAAAAGGCTCTCAAAACACATATTATTCTTGCTACAGATGACTCTGAAAAGCCTGATTGACTACAATTTTCTATGAAATAATTAATATCTTTAAAATCTGCTGAAATAATACTATGACCTTTTTCAGAAAGGAAATCTTTAAATTTAACAACATCACGTCTGTAAGAAGAAACTGTATTTTCCGATGAATTTTTTTCATTACGAAGATACGAAACAAAGCCATCAATTAAAACCTCATCAAGAAAACTGTTGTTCATAAAAACACCCCTTTCATAATTTATACAAATGCACCTATAAGCCTGAATACAGGATAGAGGATATAGCTGTTAATTCCACCCGTTATAAGCAAAATAACACACGCAAGTATAAAAGGCAAAAGACTTTTTAATACTACGCACCTTTTTACGGATAATTTATGTTTTTCCTTTGAAAATTTAATAATATGTACCGAATAAAAAAACAGAATCGGCAATATAAGAAAATTTCCAAGCAAAAGCCTTGCAGAAGAGAAAAACGCACCCTTAAAACCATATACAGCTGTAAAGTAAGCCAGAGAAAAGCCAAGTCTTACTCCTTTTAAAAGAATTTGTACGAAAACAACCGGCAGTAAAAAAACAAAAAAACCGGACAACCATATATAAAAAACGGCTAATACATTTTTTTTAACTAATTCAATAAAAATTTCGCTTTTATCAACCGAGTTAAGCTCAGAAACGGAAAAATATATATCCGTGGATTTTCTCATTTCCAACAGCTTATCATCTGTAAACATATCAAGCGAATACGCACCTATTACCATACCGACAGTAAATACAATAAAAAGCAAAATGAACAGTGCCTTATTATTAAAAATGTAATTACAAACGGCTATAGAAAATTTTTTCAAAAAAATCACTCCCATAAACTTGTCCTTATATAGTATGAGAGTAATCTTTAAATCATTCTGAATTATTCAATTAATTTTCTTACATATTCTCAGCCTTTTCAACACACGCCTCAATTGCAGCTTGAATACCTGCCTTAAAGCCACATCTTTCAAGCTCTAAAACGCCCTCTATCGTAGTTCCACCAGGAGAGCATACATTATCCTTTAATTTCTGAGGATGCTCGCCGGATAAAAGCACCATTTTTGCAGAACCCTCCACCGCCTTAGCCGCAAGCTTCAGGGCAGTTTTTTTGTCAATTCCGTACTTAACACCGGAATCAGCCATTGCATCGATAAGCATATAAATAAATGCCGGACTGCATGAATGAAGGGCAGTTGCCGCATTTAAATACTTTTCATCAAGGCATACAACCTCACCCACGGATAAAAACAGCTGAGATACCAAAGCGACTTCATCCTTGCCTACATTCTTATTTACTGAAATAACAGACATACCAACACCTACAAGTGCCGGTGTATTAGGCATTACTCTGATTATTTTTGCATTCCCACCGATAAAGCTTTCTATTTTTTCAATGGAAAATCCTGCGGCAATAGAGATATAAAGCTTGTTATCATTTCTTATTCCGGCAGCACTCAACACCTCAGAGAGTACATTCGGCTTAACAGCAAAGATAACAATATCGGCTTTTTCGATAACTGTATTATTATCAGTATAACAATAAACTCCTCTTTTTTTCCATACAGATAGCTTCTCTTCAGATAAATCGCTCAGAAAAAGCTCAGAAGGAGCTGTGGCACCGGATTTAAGGAAGCCTTCCAAAAGTGCCGTCGCCATATTTCCGGCCCCTATAATACCTATTTTCATATTAGCAACTCCTTTATAAATCAATTATTTATTTGTATTCGCCTTTGATATACTTTTCGATACGATCAAGACCTGCAACAATATTTTCCATAGATGTCGCATATGAAAGTCTTGCATACCCCTCAATACCAAAGCCCTCACTCGGAACAAGTGCAACGAGAGCCTTTTCAAGAATATCATCACAAAGCTCAGATGCAGTATTGATAACCTTACCATAATGCTCTTTTCCCAAAAGCTCTTTCATATTCATAAAGATATAAAATGCACCATCAGGGTTTTTACAGCTTATACCGTCAATAGAATTAATACGTTCAACCATATAGCTCTTTCTTTTTTCGTACTCAATACGCATTTTTTCAACGGAATCCTGCTCACCATTCAAGGCTTCAACAGAAGCTGCCTGTGCAATTGAATTAGGATTTGAGGTTGCGTGACTCTGCATATTTGACATAGCCTTTGCAAGAGTCTTATTACTTACGGTAAATCCAATTCTCCAACCCGTCATTGCGTATGCCTTAGCCATTCCGTTGACAATAATGGTAAGCTCTTTTATATCATCGCCGAGTGTAGCGATATTTGTATGAACAGTATCGCCGTATACAAGCTTTTCATAGATTTCGTCGAATACAACATATATATTATTTTCAACGGCAATCTTTGCAATCTCTTTAAGCTCATCGGCTGAATAAACCATACCGGTCGGATTACTCGGTGTATTTAAAACAAGAGCTCTTGTTCTGTCAGTAATCATTGACTTTAACATTTCGGGGGTAAATTTAAAATTATTTTCCTCGGTAGTGTTAAGGAAAACAGGCTTTCCTCCTGCCATTTTTACCATTTCAGGATAGCTTACCCAAAACGGTGCAGGGATAATTACTTCATCCTCCGGCTCTAAGATACACATAAAGACATTGGTAAGAGAATGCTTACCGCCGTTTGAAACAACGACATTTTCAATGCCGTACTCAAGTCCTGTATCTCTTTTTACCTTATCCACAATCGCCTGTTTAAGCTCAATCGTTCCGGATGCGGGCGTATATCTTGTAAAGCCATCATTTATAGCCTTAATTGCTGCTTCTTTTATGTTATCAGGAGTTTCAAAATCAGGCTCACCTGCACCAAAGCCTACAACAGGTATTCCCTGTTTTTTCATCTGCTTGTACTTGGAATCAAGTGCAAGGGTAGGTGACGGACTGATTTTAGATGCTATCTTTGAAATTTTTGTTTCCATTTTTATTCCTCCCGTTTTTCTATCAAACTAAATTTACACATAATAATATATTTTAATACAAACACAAGAAAAATGCAACAAAATTTTATCCAAATAAATAAAATTTTTTATATTTCGGTAAAATTTCTCAAAATTATATGTAAAACCAAAGTTAATTTTATAATTTAACGATACCCTTATCGCAAATTTTCTGAAGTGCGGACAATATACCGAGCTTTGCGTGATTAAAGGTAAGACCGCCCTGAAAATACACGGCATACGGTGGTCTTATCGGAGCATCCGCACTAAGCTCTATGGAAGAGCCTTGCACAAAAGTGCCTGCTGCCATAATTACCTCAGAATCATATCCCGGCATAGCCCACGGAACAGGTGCAGCATAGCTGTCCACAGGAGCTGCCGCCTGTATCCCCTCGCAAAACGCAATGACAGCCTCCGGACTTTCAAGCACAACAGACTGTATTATGTCGTGTCTTGATTCATCTCCGTCAGGGATTGTCCTGTATCCAAGTCCCTCAAATACATTCGCCGCAAAAATTGCTCCTTTTAGTGCTCCTGCTACTACTGTAGGCGAAAGGAAAAAGCCTTGATAAAACGCTGGCATAATTCCAAGATTTGCACCAACCTCCTGACCGAGACCGGGGGCACTGAGGCGATATGCACATCTTTCAACACATTCCTTTGTTCCGCATATATAGCCGCCAATCGGAGCTAAACCGCCGCCCGGATTTTTAATAAGTGAACCTACTATCATATCAGCACCAACGTCAGACGGCTCAATCGTCTCCACAAATTCGCCGTAGCAGTTATCCACCATACATATTATGTCTTTATTTATATCTTTAATAAATTTAATAAGCTCGCCTATCTGACTTACAGAAAAGCTCGGTCTTGTCTGATACCCCTTTGAACGCTGTATAGTAACGAGCTTTGTTTTATCAGTAACTGCATTTTTAATCGCCTCATAGTCAAATGTTCCGTCCTCTTTTAAATCTGCCTGACGGTAGGTTACGCCGTATTCCTTCAAAGAGCATACAGACTCCCTTATTCCAATTACCTCTTCAAGTGTATCATAGGGTTTTCCTGCGGGAGATAAAAGCTCATCACCAGGTCTTAAATTAGCACTCAGTGCAACAGCAAGAGCATGAGTTCCGCAAGTAATTTGTGCTCTTACTAAAGCTGCCTCAGTATTAAAGCAATCAGCGTATACTCTTTCCAAGTTATCTCTGCCCTCATCGTTATATCC
>JAZQLM010000139.1:0-3077 GCA_045542655.1 Clostridia bacterium
GTAAGTATCACGCAACACTTCCAAACTATATGGACGTGTATATAAAATCAGATACTGATATATCAAACAGCTTTACTGAGATTACAGTGGAATAATCAGCTTAAAAGAAGTGCCATAACCACTACAACCGAGAGAATATTCTGAACCCACATTATTCCCTCTAAAAACACGTCCCATATGCTGTAATCCTCATCAGCGGACCATACCGAAACATAACTGAATACAGTTTTGAGTAAATCAAACATCCAGAGTGCGGCAACTAAAAGTGCCGCATATTTTATTATTCCGGTAATATATATCCCTTTTCCTATAAAGAATACCGTAAACAAAACGGTTACAATAACATTTGCAATTTTTCTGAAAATCATTTCAGCAACAGTCAGCGGCTTAAATGAAGCTTCGTACTTATCAAGCTCCTCTGCTGTTGCAAAATTATACATAAAAAGTCTGAGAAGCGATTTACCGCATACATACAAAACAGAAAGATATACCAAAAAATCAAATATAACAGGATTTAAAAGATACATCACACAGGGCAGAAATATAAGTAAAAGTATTGTATTGCGAAGCTTGATTGCCATTTTTATAACCTCTCTTCTTTCTTTCTTAATTCTTTGTTCTTATATAATACCATTATGAACTGTCATTTTCCAATATGTAACAGTTTTTAAAAGCTGTCTTAATTATTTTTTAATATCTCTGTAATATATACGTAATATTAAAGGGATAGTGACAAAGAACTGAAGTTATTCATATTATAGGTATGAGAAACAAAAAATTTTAATTAAAAAGGATTTGATTTTTTATGAATAATTATTTTTCTTTAGCCGATATAAACTCCGGAGAAACCGCCGTAATTACAGATGTAAGCCTTACGGGCGGCATAAAAAGAAGACTTCAGGATATAGGAATAATTGAGGGAACAAAAATAAAATGTCTTTTCAAAAGTCCGCTGTGCGATCCGATAGCATATCTCGTAAGAGGTGCAGTTATCGCAATCCGATGTGAAGATTCCAAAAGCATAACCGTAAAGCTCTTGAATTGAGGTGATTTGGTATGGGACTTACTTCAAAATCGACGGGAATTAATTCCGTTGATACCGACTTTGTTATAAAGAAAAACGACCAAAACACAAAAATTATTGCTCTTGCAGGCAATCCGAATGTGGGTAAAAGCACAATTTTCAATAGTCTCACAGGACTTAAACAGCACACGGGCAACTGGCCCGGCAAAACCGTCTCAAACGCACAGGGGATTGTGAATTATAAGGATAAAAAGTTTATTTTTGTTGACATTCCCGGAACCTACTCCCTTTTTGCCCATTCAAGAGAGGAAGAAATTGCAGGTGACTTTATCTGTTTTTCAAACCCCGATGCCGTTGTTATAGTCTGTGATGCAACCTGTCTTGAACGAAATTTAAACCTCGCTCTCCAGACACTTGAGGTATGTGACAATGTCATACTTTGTATAAACCTTATGGACGAGGCAGAAAAGAAGGGAATTTCTATTGACCTTGAAAGAATTTCAAAAAAACTGAATATCCCCGTTATAGGCACAAAAGCACGTCAGGGAAAAGGTCTTACAAAGCTTCTTTCGGAGCTTGATACAATGCTGTTTTCTCCATCTTATGAGAAAAAGAATACTTATAAAATAAGATATAACCAAGAGACAGAAAGTGCAGTCGAAGCTGTCAGCAAAGCAATTGAAGAGGAATTTTCCGATTTTAAACTGAACAAACGCTGGACAGCACTTAAACTGCTTGAAGATAACCTTGACATAATAAAAAAGCTCGATGCCACCTGCGGTTTTTCTCTTTTAGAAAACGAACGAGTGCATAAAGCTTTGATTGATACTAAAAATGAGCTTTTAAAAAGCGGCATAGACAAAGAAAAATTACTTGAATTATCAGCTCGCTCCTCTGTTTTGTGTGCGGAAGAAATATGCTGTGATACTGTAGAATACACAAATTCAAACTATAATCTGAGAGACCGCAAAATCGACAGAATACTTACAAGCAGGCTGACAGGTATTCCGATTATGCTTTTAATGCTCGGCTTTATTTTCTGGCTTACCATCTGTGCGGCAAATGTACCGTCGGGAATTTTGTCTTCGTTATTTACCTCACTTGAAAATAAGCTTGTAAGTCTTGCATTATACCTTAATATTCCCGAAACAGCTTACAGTATTTTGATTTTCGGAGTTTACAGAGTTGTCAGCTGGGTTGTTGCGGTAATGCTTCCACCAATGGCAATATTTTTTCCGCTTTTTACACTGCTTGAGGATTCGGGGTATCTACCGAGAGTTGCCTTTAATCTCGACTGTATTTTCAAAAAATGTAAGGCTTGCGGTAAACAGGCACTTACAATGTGTATGGGCTTTGGCTGTAATGCCGCAGGTGTTACAGGCTGTCGTATTATAAACTCACCACGGGAGAGGCTTATTGCTGTTTTGACAAACAATTTTGTTCCCTGTAACGGAAGATTTCCTATGCTTATCTCCATTATAACGATTTTCTTCACTTATTCGGTGGCAAAGCCATTTGGTCCGTTAATCGGCACAGCTATTTTAATGCTGGTGGTACTTCTTGGAATAGGCATAACCTTTTTAATATCATTTTTGCTCTCAAAAACGATATTAAAGGGTACTCCTGCATCATTTACATTGGAGCTTCCTCCTTACAGAACGCCGCAAATCGGCAAAACAATTATACACTCTATCTTTGACCGAACGCTTTTTGTCCTCGGAAGAGCCGTATGTGCCGCCGCACCTGCAGGACTTATTATCTGGCTTTTTGCAAACTTATATATAGGAGATACTTCTCTTCTTAATTATTGTGCGGAATTTTTAGAACCTTTTGCTAAGCTTTTAGGTCTTGACGGAAAAATTCTGATTGCATTCATATTAGGTATTCCTGCAAACGAAATAGTTATACCTATAATAATTATGGCATATACTTCGGGTGACAGTCTTGTGGAGGCTGAAAATCTTTTTGAACTAAAAACACTTTTTGAAGTAAACGGCTGGACGTGGATTACGGCAATTTCAGTAATGCTGTTTTCGCTTATGCACTGGCCCTG
>JAZQLM010000140.1:0-2374 GCA_045542655.1 Clostridia bacterium
AAAAAATATTATATAATATTCTTTGATGTTTTGATAATTGATTGATTAGAATTACACAAACAGATAAATTACCGAAAGGAATTGAGAATATGTCATTTGACGGAATTGTTACAAGAGCGGTTGTTTGCGAGCTTTCAGAAAAGCTTACAGATGGAAGAATTGATAAAATTTACCAGCCTGAGCGTGATGAAATAATACTCAGCATCAGAACTCATACCGGAGTCTATAGGCTGTTAATGTCCGCAAGTTCTTCAAATCCAAGATTACACCTTACATCACAGAAAAGAGAAAACCCTGTTGTTGCTCCTCTTTTTTGTATGATACTGAGAAAACATCTTCAAGGCGGTAAAATCCTGTCAATTAAACAGATAAATTCAGACAGAATTGTTGAATTTGCAATCGAAAGCTATACCGAGCTTGGGGACCTTACAACAAAACGATTAATAATAGAAATCATGGGGCGTCACAGCAATATTATTCTCGTTTCGGAAAAAAATACAATAATCGATAGTGTTAAGCATATCGACTTTACAGTTAGCTCTATCAGACAAATTCTGCCCGGACTCATTTTCGAGTATCCGCCTGTCCAAAACAAAATTTCTCCCAACGATATTACAAGGGAGAATTTTATAAATTTATTTAACACCAGTAAAAACGATTGCACCTTTGAAAAGCTTATTGTTGACACGGTAACAGGAATGAGTCCACTGCTTGCGAGAGAAATTTCCTACAGGGCATTCGGCAAATTTAACGTCCCTGTTTTAAATGCGGATTACGACAAAATTCTCAGCTGTCTTGATACATTCTTTTTAAGTGTAAAGCAAAACAACTATACACCGGTAGTAGCTTATGACGAAAAGTGTCGGCATCCGCAGGCTTTTTCCTGTTTTGAACTCACACAGTATGAACCGCTCCCTCAAATTAAAAGCGGGAGCATAAGCGAAGCGATAGATAAATTTTATGAGGAACGCTCACAAAATGAAAGAATTTTTCAAAAAAGTGCAGTAATTTCTAAGATTTTAAGCAATAATACAGACAGATGCAAAAAGAAAATACAGCTTCACAAAACAAACTTGAAAAAATCACAGGACAGAGAAAAATATAAAATCTACGGCGACCTACTTACTGCTAATATCTACTCCTTGAAAAGCGGTGAAAAATCAGCAAATGTCATAAATTACTATTCAGAAAATCAGGAATTAATCGAAATTCAGCTTAAACCGGAGCTTTCCCCCTCCGCAAATGCTCAGAGGTATTATAAACTTTTTAATAAAGCAAAATCAACAGAAAAGCATTCCAGAGAGGAATTAACAAGAGCTGAAAATGAGCTTTATTATTTAGAGTCGGTTTCAGAAGCACTTTCACTTGCAAAAACTCCGGCTGACATTGATGAAATCAAAGAAGAGCTTTCTGAACAGGGGTATCTGAAAACAAACAAAAAGAAGGATAAGAAAAAACAGACAAAGGCTTCACCCTTGAAATTTGTGACATCGGACGGGTATACGGTTTTTGTCGGAAGAAATAATAAGGAAAATGATTTTCTTACCCTTAAAAGCTCTTATTCCACAGATATATGGCTTCACACAAAAATCATCCCAGGTTCGCACACAGTAATAAAAACCAACGGAAGCTCTGAGGCTACAGAAACCGCAATTTATGAAGCTGCGGTTCTTGCGGCATATCACAGCAAGGCAAAAAATTCTGCACAGGTTCCTGTTGATTATACAAATATTAAAAATGTAAAAAAACCAAGCGGAGCAAAACCCGGCTTGGTTATCTACGATAATTACAATACAATTTACGTTAAACCTGATGAAAATTTGGTTGAAGCCCTAAGGAATAATTGATAAAATACCATCGGAGGTTTTATAATGCAGGAAAAAAAGCGTATTAAGGATTCAGAAACCGAGCATGTACAAATACTGACTCAGGGAACACTAAACGGATACAAACGTCTTTTCGGCGGAAAACTTATGGAGTGGATTGACATTACTGCCGCAGTTGTTGCAAGAAGACATTCGGGGAAAAATGTTACAACAGCCTTTATTGATTCCCTTTCTTTTGAAGCACCCGCTTATGCAAATGACACCGTTGTTTTAAAGGGGCATATCACATATACGGGTAATACGTCTATGGAAATATGCGTTAAAACCTATGTTGAAAATTTAAACTGCGACTTAAGGCTTATTAATACTGCTTATGTAATAATGGTCGCACTTGATGAAAACGAAAAGCCAACTAAGGTTCCCGGAATTTTACTGGAAACCGAAGAAGAGATAAATGAGTGGAAGCTTGCTGAAAAGCGTAGAAATTTAAGAAAATCCCGTATATCCTGTCAATAAAAATATAACCAAGAATTTTGGAATTATTTTTT
>JAZQLM010000141.1:0-4275 GCA_045542655.1 Clostridia bacterium
TTGAACAACTGCATAAGGTCTTGAGTTATCGTGGGGATTGGTGAGTCCTACAGGCTTTAAGGGACCGAAACGCATAGTTTCTTCTCCCCTCTTAGCCATAACCTCAATCGGCATACAGCCCTCGAAAACCTTCTGATTTTCCACCGCTTCGTGAACCTCTGCACATTCGGCGGCTTTAAGCTCTGTGTAAAACCTTAAATATTCATCTTTTGTCATAGGACAGTTGATATAATCGTCACCGCCCTTGCCGTAGCGTGCGGCTCTGAACGCCTTTGTCATATCAATGCTTTCATAGGTGACAATCGGAGCGGCGGCATCGAAGAAGTGAAGATATTCCCCGCCTGTAAGAGCGGTAATTGCTTCGGTAATCTTATCCGATGCAAGAGGTCCTGCCGCAATTATTGTGTACTCTTCAGGATTTATGCTGTCGGTTTCTTCTGCTACTATGGTTATATTGGGATGTGACTTGATTTTCTCCGTAACTAATTTTGAAAAACCGTCCCTGTCTACTGCCAATGCACCGCCGGCAGGAACTTTGGTTTTATCTGCACATTCCATTATAAGAGAGCCGAACTTACGCATTTCTTCTTTTAAGAGTCCTACGGCATTGTGAATACCGTCGGCACGGAGTGAATTACTGCAAACAAGCTCTGCGAAGCTTTCGCTTTTATGAGCAGGTGAAAATTTAAGCGGCTTCATTTCGCAAAGGGTAACCTTTATCCCTCTCTCTGCCGCCTGCCACGCCGCCTCACAGCCGGCAAGTCCTGCTCCGATTATTTTAAGTTTCATATTATTTGTCCTCGTTTTCTTTTTAGTATATTAATTATACCTTAGAAGCCCCAAAAAGTCAATTATAGTTTAAGCGACAATGCACATACCATTAAGGGAAGAGTTTCTTCATAGACTTTTTCAAGGTCGGAAAGCGGGAGCGGATTTTTTCCATCACCTATTTCAACAGTGAAGCCGGGGCGTAGGAAACGGTCTATAAACCAGTCCTTATAACCGCCAAAAGAGGCAATTCCGTCGGTATAGTCCACCTTATAACAGGATATATCCTCAAATGCCTTTGCAATAGCAAGCGAATAAATAGGCTCTTTATCAAAGAAATTATAATATATCACCTTGCCCTGAGAATGAAAAGCAATTACAAGGTCAAAGTCCCTTGCTTCCGTAAAACGGCACAGGGCATAGCTTTCCGGCTCGGACTCAGGGGCAGTACCTGAAAAACGTGTCTTTCCCGCTCCGAATATGCCGTGCTTTTTTTCGCTCTCCTTTGAAAGCTCCCATTTTGCATTGTAGTTGTGGTTAAGGTCAACGCCGTGTGCGTTTGCCTGCCAGTCCGAAAAATCCTCCTTCGGATTAATGTATTTTAAATACTCTGCATTTTTTATATCGGGTGCTTTAAGTCCGTAAACTGACAGGTCAACTCCGTCAGGGTTCAGCATAGGAACTATGTATAAGGAAGTGTTAAGCGAAAGTCTTTTTGCACATTCTGAGCCTATTTTTGATTTACCGAGTATAGCTTTTTGGTATTCATAAGCAAATTTAAGAAGAAGCTTAGACGTTAAATGCTCCATACCGTGATGTGCTCCGCAAAAAAGCATTTTATGCCTGCCAGCTCCTATTTTTATGTACTCAAGAGGACGCCCCCATACACTGTGGCCAAAAACTCCCGTTTCGGCGTCCGGAAAGCTTTTTTTAAAGTCCTCAAAATCTGACTTCATCATAGAGTAAGAGTAAAATTCTGAATTTGAATTTGACAAAAAAATCACTCCTTTGTAAGATTATATTCTTCAAAGAAGTGATTATTTCATTATAAATATGAAACAGCCTTTTTTATGTCCTCAAATATCTCGTCCCTGTCACGGCATCCGTCAAGACTCAAAATGTTTTCCTCATTTTTAAAACGCTCAATCAGGCTAAGATAATTTTCTCTTACCGAGGTAAGACGGCTTAAATTCTCGTATATCTCAAAGCTTTCTCTTCCGTCCTGAATACGTTTTAGTGAAACCTCAGGAGCTGTGTCAACAAAAATTGTAAGGTCGGGCTTTAGTACTTTTCGACATTCACTGTTGAGTGCAATTACCCACTCAAGCGGCACTTCAGTTCCCTGATAGGCAAATGAAGAGAGGTAATACCTGTCGCAGATTACAAAGCTGCCGTCTGCTAAATGCTTCATTATTCCGTCCGAAGCATTCAGGACGTGTTCAAGCCTGTCTGCGGCAAACAAAGCGGCAATTACTCTCGGATCAGCCTTTTCATCGCCCGACAAAATTTTGTGGAGAAAATCGCCTATGCGGTTGTAGGTCGGCTCTAAAGTAAAGATACATTTTTCGCCCCTTGAAATGAGGTATTCCTCCAAAAGCTTTGCCTGAGTGCTTTTTCCGCTTCCGTCAATCCCCTCAAATACTATAAATTTTCCTCTTTTATTTATATCTGACATTTTCATACCTCTCGTGCCTTGAACAGCGTTCCGATTTTCTTACCCTCTAAAATATCATAGATATTTTCAGGTCTTGCTCCGTTGGTGATATACATATCAATTCCCTTTTCGGTTACCATCTGAGCGGCATTAAGCTTCGTTTTCATTCCGCCTGTACCACGTTTTGTCCCTGCACCGCCGGCAAGGGAAAGAATTTCCTCGTCAATAACGTCAATTTCAGGAATGACGGCTGCGTTTTTGTCCGTATTGGGGTTTCCGTTATAAAAACCGTCAATATCCGAAAGGAGAATAAGTGCATCAGCCTCAACCAAGAGTGAAACATAAGCGGAAAGGGTGTCGTTATCACCAAATTCCAGCTCGTATGTGGATATAACGTCATTTTCGTTTACAACAGGCACAACTCCGTATTCAAACATCGTGTTAAAGGTGTTCTTTGCGTTTTGATAGGTAAGCTCACCGTCAAGTATGTATTTAGTAAGAAGCACCTGTGCGGTAAGATGTCCGTATTCAGCAAAAAAACGGTCATAGGTAGCAACTAAATTCGCCTGTCCGATTGCGGCAAGTGCCTGCTTTTTTCGGGTGTCCGAGGGCTTTTCGGAAAGGTTCAGCCTGCCCACGCCTGCACCGACAGCACCGCTGGAGACAAGTACAACCTCAATGCCACGGTTTCTCATATCTGAAAGAACCTTAACAAGACTTTCTATTCTCTTTAAATTAAGCTTTCCTGTGTCGTAGGTGAGGGACGATGTCCCCACCTTTACGACAACTCTTTTAAATTCTTTTGCCATTTTGTTTTACTTCCCTTTGTGATTTAATTAAGAACTTATTCTTCTTCCTCTTCTTCCTCATCAAGAGTTATATAATCGTCTTCTTCCTCCGGATCTTCAAATATATTTTGTATGATTACGGCGTCTATTACACGGTTTTTGTATGCTCTTGCAAAAACATAATCGGCGTATTTGTGTCTTATGCTCATACCCATATCACTAAGTAATCTGTAGTCAATATCTTTAACAGAGCCTTTTTCTACTATATCGGGATTATTAGGGTTTATCGTATATATGTTCAAAGCATTAGCTAACCTGTACAGGGTATTGTTTAACGTTACATTTCCAAAATTAGTAGCTTTAGTCGGATAATTAAAGTCAATTTTTTCACTATCATTTATCTCTGAAAGGGAAACCGGACCGTCAATTGTACCGTCTGAGTTTCTTATTTTTTTGCCGAAATTAATAATTGATTCAATATTTGTAACTGTACCGTCATCGGCAGCGGTGAGTTTTACTATATCTCCGGTGGAAAGCTCGGGGTTATTCAAATAAACCTCACGGCTTGTTAAAACATTTTCATAAGAAATACCGTTTTTATAATAGCTGACAGAATAAATATCTTCGTTTTTGGTATTCTGTAATACATTAACTGAAGATATAACCGCTATGCTGTCTTTGGCTTGAATTATATCATTGCCTGTAATTGTTTTACATTCATCATATGGACTAAGATTACTGTCAAAGACAAAGCATTTGAAAGAGTAATCAGAAAAAGCCTTTCCCTCGGAATGGGAGCAGATTATTTTCAGCTCAGCTGTGGGAGAATCAATGTTTACTTTTGCACTGTCTGCCGCAATGAGTTTTTTGCTTTCATATGCACCCATAACAAAAAGCAGATCTCCTGAATATTCTTCGTCGTATAACTCAACAGGGGCAGAAGCAGTAAATGTTTTTGAAGCATCGTCATAAACTACATAAAAGTCATAATTTTTTGCAGCAGCCAAGGCAACAGTTTGTAAAAGTACAAAAATGGTTGCTAAAGTAAATAAAATCTTTTTCATA
>JAZQLM010000142.1:0-2295 GCA_045542655.1 Clostridia bacterium
AAACCTCGCTTATTCTCTTACTAACACCCGCCTTGCATATACCGAATGCCTCAGCACTTCTCGCCGCCATCATCATTCCGATTGCAACTGCGTGACCGTGGGTTACGGTAAGTCCGCTCAATTTTTCAATTGCGTGACCAAAGGTGTGTCCGAGGTTTAAAAGCTTTCTCTCCCCGTTTTCAAATTCGTCACGTTCAACTATTCCGCTTTTTATCCTTGTACATTTTGCAATTACTGTTTCTATATCAATTTCCTTGCTTTTAAAATGCTCAAACAATTCCTCGTCCGTAAGTATTCCGTACTTGACCGCCTCTGCCGTGCCGTCGCTGTAATAGTGTGGTTCAAGGGTTTTAAAGGTATCGGGATCAATTATAACCATTGACGGCTGGTGAAATGCACCTGCAAGATTTTTTCCGCTCTTTAAGTTTACCGCCGTTTTTCCACCCACCGAAGAATCAATTGCCGCAAGGAAGGTTGTGGGTATCTGAATAAATTTTATTCCCCTTAAATAGCTCGCCGCCGTAAAGCCTGCCAAATCACCGCAGACACCACCGCCGAGAGCAACAATCGCATCCGACCTTGTAAGACGATTTTCTGCCGCAAATTCAAGTATTTTTTCAAAATTTTCCATACTCTTGTTTTTCTCGCCGTGCGGAAAAACGTATTTTATACAGCTAAAGCCGTTTTCCTCAAGTGAAGCCGTAACTGTATCGGCATACAGCCTGTCTACATTATCATCGGTTATAATAAGCAGTCTGCATTTGTCTAAAACCGCAGCTACAAGCTCACCACAGCGGGAAAGTATTCCACGCTCTATCAGAATTTCATATTTAACCGAAGCATTTACCAAAGTTTTTATCATCTTCTCAACCCTCTTTATTTAAAGCTTACTAAAATTTACCTCGTCAGATTTTTCCTTACTTTCACAGCCCTTTTTAAGCAGTCCAAAAATTTTCGCCTCGTCCTTCCTTCTTATACAGTCCGAAAATTCCCTGAGCCTTTCTGAAAGGCTGTCAATTTCATCTGCCAGATATTCGCTGTTTTCACAGAAAAGCTCCGTCCACATTGTCTCGTTAAGCCTTGCAACACGAGTCATATCCTTAAAGCTCCCTGCCGAAAAGCCGTAAAATTCTTCAGCCGTCGGACTTTGTATATAAGCACTCGACACAACATGGGCAAGCTGTGAGGTGTAGGCTATTATGCGGTCGTGATTTTCAGGTGTTGTAATCACAAAATTTGAAAAACCAAGCCGTGCAAAAATGCCCTTTAAAATACTAATTTCCGCTTCCTTATTCCCATTATCCTCAAGGGTAAAAATCATCGAAGCATTTTTAAACATATCAGGCTTTGAATAGTCAAATCCAAACCGCTCAATACCTGCCATCGGATGACCGCCTATAAAAGTAAAGCCCTTTTCATCCGCAATCTTTCCTATATGCTCACATACATAGCTCTTAGTTCCGCAGCAGTCGATAACTATAGTTTTTTTGTTTATCAATTCCGCATTTTCTCTCACAAACTCTGTCGCCTGCAAAGGATAAAGTGCAAGCATTAAAACGTCACATTCCGGAATACGCCCGCTTAAAGAACCGTCTATTGCTCCGGCAAAATGTGCCTTTTTTATTATTTCTTCGTATTTATCAAAGCCAAGCACCGTATGAGGCGTATTCTCCTTTAACGCCTTGGCAAGCGAACCGCCGATAAGTCCAAGTCCCACTATCCCTATTGTAAGCTTTTCAGTTTTTTCTTCTGTCATTTTTCTCACCATCCGTTTTGAATTTACCTGTAAGCATACGGAAGCACCGCCTCTACAGCCTTTACTGTATCGTCAAATGCCGCCGGTGTAAGAGACTGTGCACCGTCACAGGCAGCATGAGGCGGATCGTTATGCACCTCAATTATAAGTCCGTCTGCTCCGCACGCCGCCGCCGCTATCGCCATAGGCTTAACGAGCTTTGCAATTCCCGTTGCGTGGCTCGGATCTACAATTACGGGAAGATGAGTAAGAGTTTTCAAAAGTGGAATTGAAGCAAGATCGAGAGTATTTCTCATTGCAGTTTCAAAGGTTCTTATTCCTCTCTCACAGAGAATTACATTCCCGTTACCGCCTGCCATAATGTATTGCGCACTCATTAAAAGCTCAGTAATTGTACTTGAAAGACCACGTTTCAAAAGAATAGGCTTATTTGTGTGTCCCAGTTCCTTTAAAAGCTCAAAGTTCTGCATATTTCTTGCTCCCACCTGAATTACGTCAACGTTTTCAAACAGCGGAAGATGTGACAAATCCATAATTTC
>JAZQLM010000143.1:0-3262 GCA_045542655.1 Clostridia bacterium
AGCTTGATATACTGAAAAAAGTACTTTCTTACCTTAAAAAATACAGCTTCTACATCGCACTTACTATCTTGCTTGCGGCGGTTACCGTTGCGATAACTCTTTATATTCCGATTGTTATAGGAAAGGGAATTGACCTTATTACTTCAAAAGGAAATGTTGATTTTAAAGGTCTTTTATCACTGCTTTGGGTTGCGGGTGTACTTGCGTTAATATCGGCAGTGCTTCAGTGGATTATGAATACGGTAAATAACAAGATTACGTTCAATGTGGTTCGTGACGTGAGAGAAGCGGCATTTGAGAAAATACAAAGACTTTCGGTTTCGTATCTTGATTCCCATTCATCGGGTGATTTGGTTAGCCGTACAATAACAGATGCAGACCAGTTTGCGGACGGACTTTTAATGGGGTTCACACAGCTTTTTACAGGAGTACTCACAATTGGAGGAACACTTTTGTTTATGCTTTCTCTTGATATAAAAATAACCTTGCTTGTTGTGGTGCTTACTCCGCTTTCACTTTTTGCGGCAAGCTTTATTGCAAAGCATACCTATGATATGTTTACACTGCAATCAAAAACAAGGGGGGAGCAGACAGCCTTTATTTCAGAGGTTATTACAAATCAGAAGGTAGTGTCGGCATTTTCCTATGAGGACGAGCTTACCGAGAAATTTGATGAAATTAACGGGCGGCTTGAAAAGGCTTCGCTTAAAGCAATATTTTTCTCATCACTTACAAATCCTGTCACACGTTTTGTGAATGCGGTGGTATATGCGGGGGTAGGACTTTTCGGTGCTTTGGTTTCGGTAGGCGGAGGACTAAGTATAGGCGGTCTTTCCTGCTTTTTGAGCTATGTAAATCAGTATACAAAGCCGTTTAATGAAATTTCAGGCGTTGTGACCGAGCTTCAGAATGCCCTCGCCTGTGCCGGCAGACTTTTTGAGCTTATTGAGGAAGAAGATTGTGTTTCAGATTCGGAAGTTGCAGAAATTATGGAAAATCCGGACGGAGCTGTGAAATTTGAAAATGTCAGCTTTTCATATACAAAGGATAAAAAGCTGATAGAGAATATTACTCTCGATATTCTTTCAGGTCAGAGGGTGGCAATTGTAGGACCTACCGGCTGCGGTAAAACAACGCTTATAAATCTTTTAATGCGTTTTTATGATGTAACGGGCGGTGCTATAAAGGTTGACGGAAAAGATATAAGAAAGCTTACGAGAGAGAGTCTCAGAAAAAATTATGGTATGGTACTTCAGGAGACATGGCTTAAGTCGGGAACGGTAAGAGAAAATATTGCGATGGGAAATCCTATGGCAACTGATGAAGAAATTATAAATGCCGCAAAAGCATCCTATGCACACAGCTTTATAAAAAGACTTCCGAACGGATATGAAACGATTATAGGAGAAGACGGAAAAGGCTTATCGCAGGGACAAAAACAGCTGCTGTGCATAGCAAGGGTAATGCTGTGCCTTCCGCCTATGCTTATTCTCGATGAGGCTACATCGTCGATTGATACGAGAACAGAGCAGAAAATACAAAAGGCGTTTGCTGTTTTAATGCAGGGGAAGACAAGCTTTATTGTGGCACACAGACTGTCTACAATTAAAGAGGCTGACGTTATCCTTGTGATGAAGGACGGAAATATTATAGAAAAGGGTAATCATAAGAGCCTTTTAGAAGAAAATGGATTTTATGCAAAGCTTTATAACAGTCAGTTTGATAAACAGTAAGATACGTTAAACGGTAATAATAAAGAATTTTCGGGATAAAATAATAAAGCATTAGCGTAAAAAATTTCCAGATTATAACTAATTTTATGAAGTTTGTATATTGACAATCTCTAAAATATGATATAATATATAACTGTATGTAAAATTGGGGGAATTGCCTGTTAAGGTAAAAAGAAAAAATTTGAAAGGAAGCAATTGGTATGTTTGGTCAGGATATTGGCATAGATTTGGGAACGGCCTCTGTTTTGGTTTATATAAAAGGAAAGGGTATTGTTGCAAAGGAGCCTTCGGTTGTTGCGGTCGATAAAAATACAAATAAGCTGTATGCCGTAGGCGAAGAGGCTCAGAAAATGCTGGGAAGAACACCCGGTAATATTGTTGCTATACGTCCGCTCCGTGACGGCGTTATTTCGGATTATAATACCACTGAAAGAATGATAAAATATTTTCTAAGCAAGGCTTGTAAAAGAAGTATTTTTAAGCCTCGTGTTATAATCTGTGTACCGAGCGGTGTTACAGAGGTTGAGGAACGTGCAGTTGTTGATGCCGGTATTCAGGCGGGAGCGAGCAAGGTACATCTTATTGAAGAACCGCTTGCGGCTGCTATTGGTGTTGGAATTGATATTGCACAGCCGTACGGCTCAATGATTGTTGATATGGGCGGCGGCACTTCGGACGTTGCAGTTATTTCTCTCGGCGGTATTGTAACAAGCGAATCCATAAAGGTTGCTGGAGATAAGTTTGACGATGCGATTGTAAGATATATAAGAAAAAAATATAATATTTTAATCGGTGAAAGAACAGCTGAAGAGCTTAAAATAAAAATAGGCTGTGTTTACAAGCGTGAGAATAATCCGAGTATGGATGTAAGAGGAAGAAGCCTTGTATCTGGTCTTCCGAAAACTATTAATGTTAATTCAAATGAAATTTTAGAGGCACTTTCAGAGCCTTCACAGAGTATTGTCGAGGCGGTAAAATCGGTGCTTGAAAAGACACCGCCGGAGCTTATCGGTGATATAAGTGCAAGAGGTATCGTGCTTACAGGCGGCGGTGCGTTGGTTTACGGAATGGATAAGCTTATTCAGGGCGAAACCGGTATAAGAACAATTGTTGCAGAAGAAGCTGAGTCCTGTGTAGCTCTCGGAACAGGCAGAGCACTTGATAATATTTCTATACTTCAGAGCTATAATCCTACTACTAGAAGAGCATAAAATTTTTCATAAAAAGACTCTCTGTTTGTTAAAAAACAGGCAGAGGGTTTTACTTTGCATATATAACGGGGAGAAAATGTTATGAGTAAACGAATTAATACAGCTGTTAAAATATTACCGGGGTTGCTTGTTTCCATGATAATTGCCGGCGTTTCAAAGCTTATAGAAGGACTTTTACCGGTACATATAATAGGTGCATCGGTAATTGCTTTGTTTATCGGTATGATAATAAACAGTTTTTATAAGCCCGAATGGCTTAAGGCAGGGATTAAATTCACTTCCAAAAAGGTTTTAAAGTTTGCTATAGTTTTGCTTGGT
>JAZQLM010000144.1:0-5963 GCA_045542655.1 Clostridia bacterium
AGCGGTCTTAGGAAGACAACTCCATGGAACAACTCCTTGGCTCACAGAACGACATGGCTACGATCCGACTTGGCTATGAAACAGGCACTCCCTACCTCCTTGCCTGCTTTGATATTGTATTAAACAGCGACGGAACGCTTAAAGAATATAAAATGATTGAACCTAAAGACAATGCACATGGCAAAAAACGATATGCCTATATAATGACTTCCTCTCCCTCCGGCTGGTTCAATAATCAGACATATATAGACACACTAAACCCTGAAGCAATGCGGGAATTTATCAAAATAACATACGAGACATACAAAAACAAGGTCGGTGATGAATTCGGAAAAACCATCCCTGCTATTTTCACCGATGAACCTCAGTTTAAATCCAAGGGTTTCCTACCATATGCAAATTCATCAGAGGATGTAAGGATCCCATGGACATATGATTTTTCAGATACATATTCCAAAACATATGATGATAATATTATACCCAAAATACCCGAACTCATCTGGAATTTACCGAACAACAAGGTTTCACAGGCACGTTACCGTTATCACGACCACATATGTGAGCGTTTTACCGAGGCATTTGCCGACCAGTGCGGTAAATGGTGCTTAGAAAACAATATAGCATTAACAGGACATATGACAAACGAACCAACTCTATCATCCCAAACATACATAAACGGTGAAACAATGCGAGCATACCGTTCCTTCCAGATTCCGGGAATTGATATTCTTTGTGATTTAGTTGAGCTAACGACAGCAAAACAGGCTCAGTCGGCAAAAAATCAATACGGATGCGAAGCAATGCTTTCAGAGCTTTATGGAGTAACAGGCTGGGACTTTGATTTCAGGAGTCATAAATTTCAAGGTGACTGGCAGGCCGCTCTTGGCGTAACAGTAAGAGTGCCTCATCTTTCCTGGGTTTCTATGAAGGGTTCAGCTAAACGTGACTACCCTGCCTCAATCAGCTATCAGTCTCCATGGTACAAAAAGTATTCATATGTAGAAGACCATTTTGCAAGGCTCAATACAGTATTAACACGTGGAAAGCCCGTTGTAAAAATAGGTGTTATACACCCTGTTGAAACCTTTTGGCTGAAATGGAGTCCTGCTGAAACTATGTCTGACTTAATGAGAAAATATGACGAACGTTTTACTGATTTTACGAAAATGCTTCTTACGAATTTTGCAGATTTTGACTTTATCAGCGAAGCTCTTCTGCCCTCTCAATGCGGTGAAATTTCTAAAACATTAAACGTCGGAGAAATGAGCTACAGTACAATTATAGTTCCTTTCTGCGAAACCTTAAGAAGCAATACACTTGAGATACTTAGAAAATTCAAAGAATCTGGCGGTAATTTAATTTTTATCGAAAGCTGTCCTGAATATATAGACGCTATGCCAAGTGATGCCGCAAAAGAGCTTTATGAAAAAAGTGTTGCCCTGCCATTTGATGAACACGCTATTGTTAAAGCTCTTAAAGATGAAATAATGTTAAGCATACGTAATCCATATGGATACGGCATTTATAATCTTATTTCTGCACTGAGAAAAGACGGCGATTTTTACTGGCTGTTTATTGCACACTGCGAAAAAACTCAAAATCCTGATTTGCTTAACCGTGAAGATTTAATAATAACCTTAAAAGGAAGTTATAATGTATCTTTGTTTAACACCGTCACCGGAAAAACAGAAGAAATATGCTATACTGTATCAGATAATAAAACCATTATCAATAAAGCAATATACGCATATGACAGTCTGCTTCTTCGCCTTGAGCCGTATTCGGGCAAAAAAACAGCTTCCGTTTCAGAAGAAAAGACTCTTGAGAGCTATGCTGTTGATTTCAAGTCCGCAGTTTCATACGAGAGAGAAGAGGATAATGTATATCCTCTTGACTTGGCAAGCTACAAGCTTGATGATGGGGAAATAAATCCATTAGAAGAGGTTATCCGTATAGACACTAAGTGCCGTAAAATTTTAAATTATCCTGCCGCAAGCGGCGAAGATACTCAGCCTTGGGTACACGGCGAGGACAAAATCGAGCATTATGTAACCCTGTATTATGATATTGTTTGCGAAAACGATATTCACTCCCCCTTCCTTGCCGCTGAAGAAATTATCTCTCTTAAGTTAAATGGTAAGGACATAAAACTTAATCCATGCGGTTATTTTGTAGATGAATCCATTATAAAATACCATCTGCCAAATCTTACTGCCGGAACAAACAATCTTGAAATGGTTGTTCCCATCGGTAAATATACAAGTATAGAGTATGCTTATATTTTAGGTAACTTTGATGTTTATACAAGAGGCTGTGATAAGATTATTAAAAAAGCATCAAACACTATCGGCTTTGGGAGTATTACCACGCAGGGTATGCCTTTTTATGGCGGCAATTTGATTTATAAAACCGAAATTGAAACACCTGATTGCAGTTTGAATATACGAACAAGTATGTTTAGAGGAGCATTGGTTTCTGTAGTTATAGACGGGAAAGAAGCCGGAGATATAGCCTATGCACCATATACTTTAAAATCAGACAATCTTAAAGCCGGAAAACATAAGATTGAATTTGTACTTTACGGCAATCGTTATAACACCTTCGGAGCACTACACAGCTGTGGAATTGACGATTATTACGGCAGTCATCGATGGTATAAAAAAGATTATGAATTTTGCTATGAATACAATACCAGAGAAACCGGTATTCTTGCATCTCCGGTAATTGAAATATTTGTGGAAAAATAACACAAATTATTTTTTGCAGACTTAATAATATGGCAAACAATTTCAGACTTGCAAGAAAGATATTTAAAAGTTTTTGATAAATAGTGGTATTATTATCCACGAAGAAAATATTTTATAAAATTATAATTACGGAGAATAATTATGAAGCATAATGATATTTTTGGTAAAGCACACTGGATTATGGGTGATATTTCTTCAGTATCGCCTGTATTTCGTAAAACCATTAACGTAAACAAAGTAAAAAAAGCAGACATTACCATCGCTGCAATGGGATTTTTTGAATTATATATAAATGGTGCAAAGGTGGGTGATGATTTATTTTTACCATTAAATACAGACTATGAACCAAGGCACAATATTAAATACGGGGACGAGCCGTTTGAGGAAGAACTTTCTCACAGACTTTATTGTCCGCAATATGATATAACTTCATACTTAAAGGAAGGCAATAACATTATAGGAATAATGACAGGAGACGGCTGGTACGGACTTTCTTTTGGAAAAATCAAGCTTTGTTTTAACATAAACATAGAGTATGAAAATGGTAATAGGGAAAGCTTTTTTTCTGACGAAAACGTTGTTTACACTAACGGCTATGTTAAGGAAAGTCATGTGCAAGTAGGTGAAATTCAAGATTACAAAGAATATGATGATAATTGGTTTTTTGAAAGCTTTGATGATTCGTTATGGAAGAAATCTATTATAACAAAAGTACCCAATACAGAGTTTTTTTATCAGGATTGCCCTGCAGATAAGATTATAAGACACCTATCACCCGTGTGCATAAAAGAAAACGGTGATATCAAAATATATGACATTGGAGAAAATATAACAGGATATCCAATATTAAAAACCTATGCAACAGATGATACTATAACTATCAGATACGGAGAACTGATTGATACAAATAATGAACTAAAAGCTGAAAATATATATCATCAACACACTATTATAAAAAATGACGGTAAACCAAGAATTGTACACTCAAAATTTACCTGGCATGGGTTCAGATACTTTGAAGTAAAAGGCAATGCTGAGGTTATAGATTGCGTTGTCATTCATAGTGATGTGGAAATAACATCGTCATTTTCATGCAGTAATGATACACTTAACTGGCTGTATAATGCGTATATAAGAACACAGCTTGATAATATGCACTGTGGAATACCATCTGACTGCCCTCACGCAGAAAGACTCGGATACACAGGCGATGGACAACTTTTATGTGATACAGCAATGACACTTTTAGGTGCAGAAAAATTTTACAAAAAGTGGATATACGATATATCTGATTGTCAGGATCGAAAAACCGGTCATATTCAGTATACCGCTCCATTTATGCCTGCGGGAGGCGGACCGGGAGGATGGGGTTCGGCTATAGTAAATGTTCCGTTTACTTATTATAAGCATTATGGAGATATGGAAATTTTAAATGAAATCTATCCTCAGATGTTAAAATATCTTGAATATCTCGAAAGTCACAGCGAGGACGGTCTTGTTATATCTGACAGACCAGGAGTATGGTGTCTTGGTGACTGGTGTTTCCCCGAACAGGCATTCTTAAATGATATGAATGCCATAAAATTGCCACCAGAGTTTGTAAATACATATTTTTATATAAAATCAATGGAAAAAATAAAAGAAATAGAAGATATTCTCAAAATATCAGAAAACAAAGAAATGCTTGATGAACGTATTAAAAAGAAAAAGCTTGCCATAGAAAAAGCCTTTTATGATAAAGAAACAGGTGACTTTTGCAAAAATGTTCAGGGAGCAAACGCTTTTGCTTTAGATATATCTCTCGGTGATGAACGTACATATTATAATTTTATTAAAAATTATGAAGAAAAAAGGCATTATGATACAGGTATCTTCGGAACGGATATAGTAACACGATTATTGTTTGAGACGGGAAGAAGTGATTTAGCGGTTTCGCTGTTAACCTCCAAAAATGAGATTTCTTTCTATACTCAAAAGAAAAAAGGAGCAACAACTCTTACAGAATATTGGAACGGAGTCCGTTCACAAAATCATCCGATGTTTGGTGCGGTAACCAAATATCTAATTCAATATGTTCTTGGCATAAAACAGATAGGCAGTAAAAATTTTGAAAATATTATCGTTGAACCAGCTTGTGTTCCTTATATAGACTGGGCAGAAGGTTTTATAACAACAAAAAGCGGAAAAATATACGTAAAATATACAACTGAAAATAATACAGTAAAGTTTTCCATACAAGCTGATAAAAATATAACCGCTATATTTCGATTTGGAAAATTTGAGAAGGAAATTGATTCTAACAAAGAAAATATTTTTATTATCAGTAATAATGAATTTGTAGTAAGTCCTTGTTATACTCAAAACAAGAGGTAATGGGTATTTCAACTATGCAATGTTAGGAGCGTTGACATATTCTTTGACTGTTGGATTATTATGTATTTGACCGACGTGAACAAATGGAAATGAACTTTGTTGACGGGCAATCATTTAAAGGTAATGTTTATTTTGATATACTTTCGGGAGGTACACCTATAGTCACCGTTAAAAACGGAGTTAATAAATCACTCATAGGAAAATCAGTTATTGCAGAAACGAAAGTGGATAAGGGAAGAGTTATAGTTCTTGGTACAATTCCCGATAACGAAAGCCTCAGTCGAATTATCCGTATGGTTTGCAACCCACAATTTGAACATTCCCCAAATGTTGTCACATCTCTTCGCAGAGGCGAAGGTATAGAAGGCGTTATTGTTGCAGAATTTGATGGAATTTCCGGAACCATAACCCTCGAAAAAGAAATGACAGATATTTTAACAGGTGACACCAAACAAGGAGTTGTTGAACTTAAACCTTACGAACTTCTTGTTTTACAATAAAAATTTCAAAAAGTTTTTTAAAATCGGTGTATAATACGCCTTTATTTTACTTGAATGACGATTAAATTTTATTGGCGTGTTAGATAAAATGAGAATGGATATGTTTAATTTGTGTATCTCCTCGTTAAAGTTTTAGAAACAAGTCAAGACCTGCTAAATAAATTCAAGAGAGATTTTTAGAAAATTAAAAAAGCTCTCTTGAATTTATTTAGCAGGTCTTATTCCTTTAAATGAATTATATATTTTCTCTTTGAGTTCAAATATCATTCTCTACATAACATTTACAATCAGGCCCACGTCAATCAAAAACAGCTTTTCATCTGCTTCACATGCTTGGATAACC
>JAZQLM010000145.1:0-1701 GCA_045542655.1 Clostridia bacterium
GCACCCATAAAGGTAATTTTTATCTTACTCATAATTTTCTGCTTCCTTTCTTTTTTAAATTTCTACCTTCATTATACATAAAAAAGAAAAAAAGTAAATGTCATAATAATATATATTTTTGTCAAAATGTGACTTTTATAAAAATTCTATTTATTTTTCGGAATGGGTGAATAACTTGTTTCAAAGGTTATTACAGCGAAATGGTTTTCGTAATTATTTTTTAATGCAGATGTTATTTTATTTCTGATTTCACCGTGCGAGGTCACTGTAGACGGGGGAACAACACAGTCAAAGACAACGTTTGTATGGGTTGTTCCGGGTACAACACGAAGGTCGTGGATACTGAAGGCAGGGTTGATTTTCTTAACTTCACTTTCAATAAAGCTTCTGAGACCTAAGGTTTCTTCGTTTTCCGTCGCAATCGGATCCATATGAATAATGAGGTTAAGCCCCTCTTCTCTTAAAAAATAACGCTCAATATTATCTATACAGTCGTGACTTTTGATAACGTCCTCCTCTGCCGCAACCTCAACGTGAACGCTTGCAAATCTTCTGCCCGGACCGTAGTCGTGAACGATAAGGTCGTGAGTGCCGATTACATCGGGGTAAGACATAATTACCTTTTTAATATGCTCTGTAAAATCACGGTCGGGAGAGTTTCCAAGGAGCGTGCCGAGGCTTTCCTTTATAAGTCCTATGCTGCTCCACAGAATAAATAAAGCAACCAAAAGACCGCATATGCCGTCAATATTTATTTTAAATATAAAGCTTGCGGCAATTGAAAGAAGAACCGCCAGCGTGGTAATTACATCATTAGCCGAGTCCTTTGCCGAGGCAAGCAGGGCGGCTGAGTTAATTTTCCTGCCGATATGTTTGTTAAAAAGTGACATCCAAAGCTTTACCAAAACAGATATGACGAGAATTATAACAGATAAAACACTGTACTCTGCCGCCTCGGACGAAATAATTTTTTCTATGCTTGTTTTTAAAAGCTCTATGCCGATAACTATAATAACAGCCGTGACTGTAAGTGCGGAGATATACTCATATCTGCCGTGTCCGTAAGGGTGTTCCTCGTCTGCCGGCTTGCTTGCAAGCTTAAAGCCTAAAAAGCTGATTATGCTTGATGCGGAGTCGGACAGGTTGTTAAAGGCGTCCGCTGTTATGGATATGCTGTTTGAAATTGTGCCGGCGGTAAACTTTATAATGAAAAGAATTAAGTTTGATATTATACCAACCCAGCCGCAAAGCCTGCCGTATGAAGTGCGGACAGCGGAATTTTCCGTGTCTTCAGAATTTTTTACAAAATGTTTTATTAAAAAAGATGTCATAGTTTTATCCTCTCAATCGGGACGATGTGGGCATCGTCCCCTACAGCAGTCGAAGTACGGCTCTTCTTTCACTTTTTCTAACGAAAAAGCTCATCTTAACGCCGACTTCTCCTTTTTCCCCAAAAAGCAAGCTTTTTCGGGAACCCTATAAACAATATCTATTATCTGAACATCTGTAGGGGCGGATGCCCACATCCGCCCGTAATCATTTTAACATATTAAGAAAATTATGTCAATCATTACGGCTGAACGCAGAATACAAGGCGGCGAGGCGGTTCCACGTCTTTCTGTCCACCATTCCATTATTTTCAAAGCCAAAAATATCCTGAAGCTGTTTAACCGCAAGCTCTGTATCATTGTCAAAGCTTCC
>JAZQLM010000146.1:0-1878 GCA_045542655.1 Clostridia bacterium
AAAATTTTCAAAAAAAGGAGTATATTTTTTATGGCTATCAAAATCACTATGTTAATTGTATTTTTTGCATCTATGCTTGCGGTCGGTATTTACTGCCGCCGTCACGCAACAGATGTTTCAGGCTTTGTCCTCGGCGGAAGAAGTGTAGGTCCGTGGCTTACAGCTTTTGCTTACGGTACTTCGTATTTTTCAGCGGTTATTTTTGTAGGCTATGCCGGTCAGTTCGGCTGGAAATTCGGTGTTGCTTCAACCTGGATAGGACTTGGTAATGCGTTTTTGGGTTCACTTCTAGCATGGGTTACACTCGGCAGAAGAACAAGACTTATGACTCAGCATTTAAAAACTGCAACAATGCCCGAATTTTTTGGTAAAAGATTTGAAAGCAACTCACTCAAAATCGTTGCTTCAATTATAGTATTTATATTTTTAATTCCCTATACAGCTTCGCTTTACAACGGTCTTTCAAGACTCTTCAGTATGGCTTTTCCGGGAATTGACTACTCTGTATGTGTTATTGTAATGGCTGTTTTAACAGGTATTTACGTTATCGCAGGCGGATATATGGCAACTGCCGTTAACGACTTTATTCAGGGTATAATTATGATAATCGGCATAATCGCAGTAATCTTTGCCGTACTCAGCAAAAACGGCGGACTTATCGGTTCTCTTGAAGGACTGGCTGCTATAAACGACGAAAGTGTATCCAAAATGCCAGGTGCATTTAACTCATTTTTAGGTCCCGATCCCCTCGGACTTTTCTTTGTAGTTATACTTACCTCACTCGGAACATGGGGACTTCCGCAGATGGTTCAGAAGTTCTATGCTATAAAGAGTGAAAAGGACATTGCAAAGGGTACTATAATCTCAACGATTTTTGCGGTTATCGTTGCCGGCGGTTGTTACTTCCTCGGCGGCTTCGGAAGACTTTTCTCCGATGTATTAAACGTTCAAAACGGTATGCCGCAGGGTGGATTTGATGAAATTGTTCCTACAATGCTTGAAAATCTTTCGGACGTATTAATCGGTGTTGTTATCGTACTTGTACTCTCCGCTTCAATGTCAACACTTTCTTCTCTTGTCCTTACTTCAAGCTCAACACTTACACTTGACCTTATAAAAGGACATATGCTTAAGGATATGACTGAGAAAAAACAGATACTTACAATGAGAGTATTTATTGTTATTTTTATCGTTGTTTCGGCATTTATTGCACTTAACAAGGATAAGCTTGGATATATAGCCGATATGATGGGCATTTCATGGGGTGCACTTGCAGGTGCCTTCCTCGCTCCGTTCCTCTACGGTTTATACTCAAAGAAAGCAACAAAAGCCTCTGTATGGGTTTCATTCATTTTCGGTTCGGGAATTATGATACTCAATATGCTTATAAGACCGTCATTCCCCGCACTTATGCAGTCGCCCATAAATTGCGGTGCTATTGCGATGCTCGGCGGACTTGTTCTCGTTCCGCTTGTAAGCCTCGTTACAAAGAAGCAAGGCTCAGATGCTGTTGATGAGATTTTCAGCTGCTATAACGTTCCTGTTACAGTTGCTTCAAAAAAATCTCTCGGCGAATAATATGAAATCAAATCCTCCCCCCTCTTTAAAAAGAGGGGGCAGGATATATTTTACTTTCAGACTAAAATCAGACATCTGATTTTAGTCTGAAAGTAAAAGAAAAAATAGAAGAAGGTTTTAAAAATGATTATAGATTTTCATACACACGCATTTCCCGACAAGCTTGCTCCAAAGGCAATGAAAATCTTAAGCTCACAGTCAGCCTTTGAGCCGTGGACGGACGGTACGGTGTCCGGACTTAAAAAGTCTATGGATGACTGCGGTATTGACATTTCGGTTGTTTTAGGAATTGCAACAAAC
>JAZQLM010000147.1:0-3570 GCA_045542655.1 Clostridia bacterium
TTATTCATTCAGAAACAAAAATCCGAAAAGTCTCGTTTTTTGGGACCTTTCGGATTTTTTAGGGTCAGATGAGGATTTTATTCTATATTTACACCGGTTATCCTAAAGCCACCATACTGAAAACAAGAGCGAACAGTGCTACTGTTTCACAGAGACCGACAACAGTAATGTACTGAGAAAAGCCTTTTCCTGTTTCAGCTAAAGCGTCTGCACCCGCAGCACCAGCTTTACCCTGAACATAAGCCGAAACTGCCATAGCAAGACCTGACGCAATACCGAGACCAAAAAGAAAAGCAGGGTCTGCGGTGGCTGATTTCATCTGTTGCATAAGAAGAAAGCCGTAAATAGTCTGTGTAAGGGGGGCACCTGCAAAAACCGTAAGAATGAAAGGTGCTGCCTTATTGCTCATATAACACTTTTTCCACGCACCGATTGATGCCTGACCTGCGATACCGATACCGATTGCAGAACCGATAGCGGCAATACCCATTGCTAACGCTGTACCTAATAAACCTAAATTCATAGTAATTCTCCTTTTTTTAATCAATTTGTTCTTTAAATGGTTTGAATTTGTGTCCGCTCCAGGACATATCAAGATGTGATGAGAATTCCAAAGTGTTCAGTCTGATTCCGTGAACAATAACAGACAGAACATTCAGTATCATATTAAGTCCGTGTCCGAATACCAGAAGGACTATGGCAATTATCATAAACATAAAATTGCCAAGCAACGGACTTGCAAGTTCGTTTACAGTTGCAGATATCGCTGCACCTGCAAGACCGACTGCCCAAAGCCTTATATAAGAAACTATATCTGAGAAAACATTGACTACACCAAGCAAAACAGAGACAATGTTTTTCAGACTTTCGAGTATAGATTTACCTATACTACCCTCATAATTAGCAAACACAAAGCTCATAACAAATCCGGCGATAACAAGTATAAGTGCAACTGTTCCCACAGGAACACCGCCGATTACGAGTCCGAAACTGAAAACATCGGGATTGACAACGAAGCTCAGTACAACATAATAGATACCTACAAGTTGCAATATCGACCCGATATCACCGAGTATCTTAATTGATTTACTGTTTCTTTTTGCAACCTTGAGGTGTGCTACCACAAGCTGAACGAGAGCCAATGAGAAACAGAAAATCTGCAAATTCTGTGCGGTTGTAAGCCCGGCATCTCCTTTTGTCCAGAAAGGATACCATATTTTATCGGCATATACATTCGAGATGAACGGGATTGATAGCTTTTGAAGCCATTCAGGCAGCTTCTCAGCCGGGAGACCGCCCCATGTACAGGTTAATGTTCCCCAGAGTATTGTCGAAATACCGAAAAGACCAACTAACAGAAATGCGGGTGAAATTTCTTTCTTCGCTTTTGCAGATTTAATAATCAACACTGCGGCAACAGCTGAAATAAGCAGTCCGTAAACTCCGTCACCGAATATAATTCCAAAGAAAACGAGGATAAAGCCTAAGAACCAACCTGAAATATCATACTCAAAATACCCCGGAACAGTGCCTAAAAAGTCAGTAAGCGGATAAATAAGACTTACAAACTTATTGTTTTTAAGCTTTGTCGGCACATTATCATCTTCGATGGGTTCCTCAATAAGAAGTCCCCAGAAATTATCTTTGGCAATTTCTTTAAGGTGAGGCAGATTTTCCTCTTCAACATATCCCGTAAAATATGCAACTGAAACATCATTTTTATCGTTCTTCGATAAGCTTTCATCTGTCATACCGGTGGCATATACCTCAAATTCAATTTCCTTTTCGCAGGATTTAACAGTGTTCTTCATACCAGAGCTATATTCTGCATAGCCAATTATTTTTTCATCAATTGACACAATCGCATTGCTGATTTCTTCAAGCCTTTGTTTTATCTGGGTAGTGGAAAACTGCGGTAACACCAAGCGATAGCTTTTGAGTTTTTCTGCAGTTTCTTTACCATCATCGCCGGATATAATCAGAGCAAACTTCACTGAATTCTTAGTTTTTTCTAAACTAATAGTTTTTACTTCTTCAGAAAATCCGTCATACTCAGCTCTCGGCATTTCATAAAACGAAATGTCGACGCCTTTGTTTAACAAATCGTTTATGTCGTCAGGGCTGACTTCGCCCCAGCCTTTAAGCCGCTCAAGCTCGGAAATCAATGCATGCTGTTCGTTCAGATAAGCTTTCTTTATTTCTGCTAATGAAGTTATTTCTTTTGCTGCCGAAACAGCTTCGCAAGCAGTTATGTCTTTTTGCTCAATGTTCTTATTTTTCTTTTCGCTTAACAGAAAAACCGCACTTTCAAGCAGAGCAATCTTTTCTTTTAATTCATCGATTTTTTTGCCCGAAGCTTCTGTTATATCTATGTGAACAATTCCTGCTTTGCGAAGCTTTTTAAGAGCTTCTCTTTTTTTATCTCCCATAACAACAAGAGAGACTTTTTTCATCGGCACAATCATACAGCGTACACCTCCGTTCCCGAAGATGCTTCATCTCGAGCTGCTATTTTGCGTTTTGAAATTTTTGACCGCACAACAGCGCTGACCTGCTGGTCTGCCATATAAATTGATATCTTTTTGATATTTGCCTGTGTTTCAGGGATTTTTACTTTTTCAAACAGGTTGACTCTTTGCGAAGTAGAAAGCAATTCTTTTTCTAAAAGTCTTACCTGTTCATCCAACACTTCCGCCTCTAAATCAAGTGACATTGCTTTTTCCATATGATTTGCTGCAATATCCACCCAAAGTGGTGTTTCATACAAATCATAATCGCCTCTGGAAAAGTCTGCACCCTCAAAAGTGGGAATAGTAACACCTGCAATGTTTCCTGTTCCTTTGCGGATGTTGCTTACAGTAATAATTCCGTCGGGGAAAGCACTTTCTTCGCTGAAAACAGCAATCCATGAAGAAAAACCTTTTTCTAAGTTTGCACGTTCTTTTCTTACCGAAGCAGCCTTTGCTTCAATTATTCTTATTTCCGATTGAAGCTGTTGTTTTTTAAGTGTCAGCGTAGGCAAATATCTTTGATACATTTTAAGAGCATCTTTCTGTATCTTTAACTCATTTTTAGTTAATTTGATTTTTGCCAAATTTCAGTCCTCCTTACTTTACAGGCCAGAATTCATCTGTAAGGTCTGACTTAATTCCTGTTTCATCTTTTTGGAAACAATCTGCAAGAATCTGCCAACCGAGGTCAAGTGACTCCTCAAGTGTTAAATTAACCGACAAATCCATAAGTTTATTTTCAAAAAGCTGACCATATTTCAGTAGTTTTTCATCCCAACGGTTCATAGAAAATCCCATATTCTTCTTTTCCAATGTTTCTTTATAGGATGAATACAATCTAATCATAGAGTCCATAAGAATACGGTGATCCTTACGTGTTTTGCTGTTGACATTCTGCTTGAGTCGTGAAAGAGATCCGAAGGGTTCAATTCTTCCGCCTTTCAGATAATACTGACCTTCGGTAATATAGCCTGTATTATCCGGAACTGGATGTGTAACATCATCACCGGGCATTGTAGTAACCGCAAGCACCGTGACAGAGCCTGAGCTGTCAAAATCG
>JAZQLM010000148.1:0-3060 GCA_045542655.1 Clostridia bacterium
TACCTGCAATCGGGATAATAACGTTGTTTGACAGATTTTGTATCATATTAAAGATACTGCCACTCCATTGTGAAGGAGTTAAACCTACTTCTGCCGCAATATTGCCAGTTGCCGCATTTGCGTCGTCGAATATTCCTATGAAAATACCACCGCATAAATCTACAAGAAAGTCGTGTATCGCATCAACTATCGAGTCTAAAATTTCTTCCATTACATACCGCCTTTCTTATTTAATTGCAGAGAAGCCTGCCCAAAAGGACAGGCTTTCCGCATTTACCGAGTGGTTTTCGGATTAACCGAAAAGACCGGAAAGAAGGGGTACGAGTGTGATACCGATAAGGGCAACGCCACCGCCAGCCATAAGCTGCTTCATACCCTGTGACTTAGCACCGGGGTTATCGTTACCGTAGCCTTCGAGAAGGTTGATTACGCCCCATACGCCAAGACCGGCACCGAGAGCGATTACGAGTGTCTGAAGTACTTCAACAGCAGAGTTAAAAAATTCCATAATAAAAAATCTCCTTTAAATTAAAATAGTTTTGATTGTTGTTTGGACACAAAAATAGCCGTCTGATTATTCATCAGCGGCTGTTGTGTCATCTTCGTTTGTTTCCGAGCAGTCGTAAACCTCAACAACTGTATTCGGTTTTACTGTGAGCTTATGCGATAGAAACTTTTCTACGTTGAAAAGATTTTTCTCGTCAGCGTCGGAGGTCAGAGCGAATTTTGGATGCTTCGTTAAATCGTACTTATTACTGAGAAAAGGTCTCACGCCTCTAAGCTGCAAAATACACTTACTACCGTCCATTACGCTGATTTCGTCCATTGACATAAGCTCTTTACCTGTTTTCTGGTAATTCAGAGAGTGCGAGGTTTCTTTTCCTCTGCTTTCACCAGTGTTATACAGGTCAATGGTTTCTTTTCCGAGAACTTCGGAAATTTCTTTCAGAGTGGTCTTTTCTTTACCACCAAGAAAGAGTGTTGTATCGCAGTTACCCACGATTGTATCCGCATTATCCTTGTAAATCGCCTTTAACTGACTTTGTGCCTGCAAGATGATTGAAGCTGAAATTTCTCTGCTTCGTATCGTTGCTATGAGCTTGTCAAACTTTGGTATCTGACCAATATTCGCAAACTCGTCGAGTATAAAGCGAACGTGAACAGGGAGTCTGCCGCCGTATTCGTCGTCGGCTTTGTCACACAACAGATTGAAAAGCTGAGTGTACATTATAGAAACGATAAAGTTGAAAGTATCATCGGTATCCGAGATTATGACAAAAAGTGCCGTCTTTGTATCGCCTAACGTATCAAGCTGTAGCTCATCATCTTCTGTTAATTCACGCAACTCCGCAATGTCAAAAGGTGCAAGTCTTGCACCACAGGAAATGAGGATTGATTTTGCGGTCTTTCCCGCCGCCAGTTTGTATTTCTTGTACTGTCGTACAGCGAAATGCTCAGGATTTTCTTGTTCAAGTTCCTTAAACAACTTATCAATCGGATTTTCAAAGGTTTCGTCATCTTCTCGTGCTTCACTGGCATTTATCATCTCGATAAGGGTATTGAGATTTTTCTCTTCCTTTGGAGCTTCATACCAGATATATCCGATAAGAGCCGAGTAATAAAGCCTTTCAGCCTTTACCCAGAAATCTTCACCGCTTTGACTGCCTTCACCTTTGGTGTTGGCAATAATCGTGTTTACGAGCTTTAAAATATCCTTTTCGGAACGGATATAGGCAAGTGGATTATAGTGCATAGACTTCTTGAAATTGATAGTGTTTAGCACCTTGATTGCATATTCGCCGTCTTGCAGAGCCTTTCCGACTTCGTTCAGCACCGTTCCTTTCGGGTCTGTAACCACATAGGAACTGTGCATTTGAAGCAAGTTCGGTTTTACATAAAATCGGGTTTTACCTGAGCCTGAGCCACCGATTACAAGGATATTCTTGTTTCGTGCGTACTTGGGTCCTGCCTTCGGTCTGCCGTCCATTGTCAGACGTTCCGTTTCGGTAAGAATGACGTTATCCTCAAACTTGTCAGCCATATACGGCTTAATATCTTCGGCATTACCCCATCGGGCAGAGCCGTACTCACAGCCTTTTCGGTATTTCTTTGCATTTTTGCCTTTAACGTAAATAACGAGCTTTACGATTACGCCACCCGCAACACCTATGAGAAGGTCTATCGGGTTGAAGCTCGGCAAGGGATTGATGAAAACCGCACCCAAGCCGTCCATACCGTTCATTATCTTGTTGCCAAGTTCTGTGCCTGCGGCACTTGTAAACGCTTGAGATACCTTGTTGAAGAAATATCCGAGGATAATAAAAGGCAGAACCTTCATTACTTTTTGTTTGTCAAATTTCATTACAGTTCAGCCTCCCGTGTCTTGTTTTTCTCTCTTGTACGCTCCTGAGCTTTTTGCTTGACCTGCTCACCGAGAGTTTTAAGCCTTACCTTGATAGAAGGCTTTTCCTTCTTTTTGAGTTCTTTTCCAACAAAGTCTTTGAAAGCAGCGTTCATAACCTCTGTGTCCTTTGCCTTGAAAAAGATGAAGTATCTCGGCGGCTTTTCAGAGCCGTCCTTTTTGAGAGAATAGTCGATTCCGTACTTACGGGCAGTCTTGTTGAAGGACTTAATGTTCTGGTCGGTTACTTCGATATTCGTGAGCTTTTCGCCTTTCTGAATAAGGTGTTTTACCGACTGTTTTCCTTTGTAGACCTTCGGGGACTTGTTTTTTTGTGCCGAAAGGTAGGTTTTAACTGCCGATTTCAGCACATTTGCCGTTACTTTTGTCGCTTTGACTGATAGCGACACGACTTTTTCGGAGTTTCGCTCCTGCATTTCTGTCCTCCTTTCGGGTTATTTTTGTTCTCGCTAAGGGATTTTGAGTGGGAAACTCATTGTCTGACCTCCTTTTGGGTAAAAAAAAAGCAGCCAAGTGTTTTTTATACTTGACTGCTATGTAAATATTCAATTTTTCAAATATAGCTACAATATTATTTCTACATTATCTATTCCGCTGAATTCAGGAACGATTATAGACTTGATGTTCTTTTTCACATC
>JAZQLM010000149.1:0-3970 GCA_045542655.1 Clostridia bacterium
TGATTTAACAGCAATAAGAGTGTTTTTTTCATCGTAAAAGGCAACTGTAAGCTGACTTGTAATATCTGATGCTTTGTTATTTACTACATATACTTTTAAATCAGCACCGTAGGAATCCCTGTCTATCTCCCAAAGCTCAACGCCAAGATCATCGGTGTAATAACGGTAATACCCGTTGCTTTCATTTATAGCATAATCCACACAACCGACGCCAAGCTTATCCAGACCTCCAGCCTTGGAAATATCAAATGTTTTTGTCGCAAATCCGTTAACCGAATCTTGCGGTAAAACGGTTTTTAATTCCGATATTTTATTTTGATTTTTGTCTGTATAAGTAACGTATATCGCAGACAAAGCTTTTTCATCTTTTGCAGTTACCGAAATGGTTTTGTTGTTGGGATTGTATTCAACACTTTCTATTTCAGGCGCAGTATTATCAACATAAAAAGGAATTTCTTTTATATCTGTTGCATTTGTAGGCCCTGCAATTTTTGCATTAATTTGCATCAAATAAGCTCCATCATTCATATCTCCATATTCTGATACCGGTAAATAAAACGCAACGGCACGAAATTTATTTATAAACTGATTGCACGGAATCTCCTTTGACTGATATGTTCCATTCAAATTTTTAAACATAAAGGATATTTTTGAAGCCGAACGGTAATTTGTGCCGATAACCATTAAAGTGTTTTTCTTTAAAGTAGAATAACATACCACATCTTCACTAAGGATGTCTAAATCAAAGGGATTTCTGCCAAGCGGTACAGTGTCACCTTCTTCATTTATTTTTAACGCAAGAAATGTCCCCGTTGCAAGTTCGTTTTGGGGGTCAATAAGTTCAGACCCGCCATCCTCGTAAATAGTTTTATCAAAAACGGGGGCTTTTCCCCAATCGCCGTAAAAACCCGTAAACGGTACAGACGCTTTTGTTGTATTGTCTTTTGCATTAAGTATAACAAAGCCATCAATAAAAAATCCGTTTGTAAATATCCTGCTGTTTTCAACAAGCTGGTTTTCATCAAGCTTTACCGTTGCAAAAAAATTATATGTCTCTCCTGATGGGATTGTAATACTTTCCGGTAAATTTTCTTCTGCTATCTTTAAAGAAACGCTGTCTCCTACATAATTTTCATTGTTTTGCGTAAAATATCCGTCTGTCAAAACTTCAACAGTAACATCATCAAAAGTTACAGTATTTTTTGATATATTTGTTATTTCAAAATTAAGACTCAATGTATCATTGATATCATCTCCAAGGCTGAGTTTGGCTTTACCCGAATCACCTTTTATTATAACCTTACTTTTAAGCAAATTTTCCATACTGACTCTTCCTGCACCTTGTTTGCGTGGTGAATACGGAAGGTTGGTATCTTTGTATCTGATAACATTTGCAGAGTTCATAATAATATTTTCAAGCAATGAAACCTTTTCTTTTCCTGCAAGATTATTAAATTGATTGGCAAATGGACAAGTATTGTAATATTCCAACACACAAGCCATAACACCGCTCATATACGGAGTTGCCATAGATGTTCCGCTCATTGTGCCAAATTTATTATTATATACAGATGAATATATCCTTCCTCCCGGTGCAGAAATTTCAGGCTTCAACTGAAGCGAGCTGTCAACACCCCACGAAGAAAAAGCAGACGGTTTACCTGCATTCTGAGGTGATACTGTGTCCATTCCTGTTCCTGAAAACTTTATTTTTTTATTATTTGCAGCAACAAGCTTTTCGCCATACGAAGCCGTAGTTGTTGCACCCGGAATACACAATTCCTCTACACATGTAAAAAAATCATTTTCGGTATTATATATAATTATCCCTATAGCATTTGCAGCTTTGGCATTTTCTGCCGCCTTTTCGGTAAAGTTCAGATTTCCTCTTTTTACTAAAGCTATTTTCCCTGTCAAATCTATGTTATCAAAATCCTCTTTTTTACCGAAATTACAATCCACATATTCTATATATTCAGCATCACTGAATAAAGTGGTAAAGTCTGTCGTTTGATATGCATTAATCATTGATAAATCAAGATTTTCAGGGGTAACAAATTTTAACACATTCTGAAAATAAGTATCACCATCAACAGAGGCTACCGACGTTACAGCCGTGCGTCCGGCAGGCACTCCGCTTGCAGAATAATCAATATTCTGAACCCTTGGTGTTTGATCTTGAAAACCTCTCCCTGCATTGCCCGAAGCCGCAAAAACAGCAATTCCTGCTTCGCGGGCTTTTTCAAGAACGGCTTCACCAAAAGCTCCATTCATAAAATCGGCATAGTCAATACCAAAGCTCATATTTATAATATCAACACCAAGCAAAGCAGCATCCTCAATGGCGGCAAGAACATTTTCTTCCGGAATTCCCCCATTGTTGTTTCCGCAACCAAAGAATGCAAGCTGTGCTTCCGGTGCAATTCCCGAAAAAGACTCGCCGTTGGGGAGTTTTCCGTTTTTACCTGCAGCAATACCTGAAACGTGAAGTCCGTGCTCTATACCGGACATATATGTATCTGTTGATTTTGTATAATAATTATATGCATAGGGAATTTTTGCACTGACATAAACGGAATCAGCTAACTTCACTTCGGACTTAAGGTTATTCTTAATTAAAATCTCCGCCAGTTTTTCTTTTGTTAATTTGGGATTGTGGGGTTCATCCTTAAAAAAACTATGCGTCTTTTCAAAGCCTGTATCAATAACACCAATTAAAAGTCCTTCGCCGTCAAATTCATCAAAAGCTGGGTTGTAAACCGACATTGCCTCCAGTGAATTTTCATCAACAGGTTCTACCGTTTGAAACTCCTTTGAAATATAAACATTTTTTACTCCGGGAATAGCTTTGATTTTTTCAAAATCACTATACTTTCCCGTAACAGAAAAGCCATTAAACAGAGCCGTATAAACAAATTCATTATCAAATTCAAGATCGACAGCGGATGCAACCTTCGCAATTATGCTTTCCTGATTTTTCAAAAAGGCTCTTTCGGTGGCGGTCTTTCCTGTCAAATCTTTTGCACGCATGGTTGCAAGCAGGGGGTCGCCTTCTATTTCAACAATAAAAGTTGTCTCCTGTTCAGGATTTTGATAATTATTGGTACTCGTTTCAACATAATCATAAATATTAAAGACATCATTTAAAAATGTTGCTGCAAAAGCATTGGTAGGATTCATGCTCATTAATGCAATCAGTAAATAACATATGATTTTTTTCAATTCATACGCCCCCAAATGACAAAATATCTTATTTTAATGATATCACAATTTTTTTGTAATGTAAATATTTATTATAGGAATTATTTTTATGCGGGTGTGTAATCTTAGACAATTTCCATAAACAAATAAAGTTGAAAGACATTGCCGACAGCGTGCATTTAAGCGAAATATACTTTCACAATATTTTTACGGAATCTATTGGCATTTCACCTCACCAATATCTTATTAACTGCCGTATAGAAAATGCTAAAAAACTACTCTGGAACACAAATATCCCTATCTGTGATGTGGCAGAAAAAGCGGGGTTTGGATGTCAGCAATATTTAAACAAAGTATTTAAGCAGGAAACCGATATGACTCCCGCCGCCTACAGAAAACTTTGCCAAAAAAATTATATTTTAGACTAAATAAAAAATATGTAACCTCGGCGACTTATCATTCGTAAAGCTCGGTTTATTCTTTGTTATTTACCGGACAGGATAGATATGCTTTGCTTCATTTTTCTTTGAAACTCAGCCGATATTAATTTCCTGCGTGAACGCGAAGTTGTTCATTTCCAACGTTTCGGTGATGCGTTAGACTGTATTCAAAACAAGGCAACAAGTAAAAACACCTTCTATATGGGTATGCGAATGAAATAATACCAAAAAAATCTTCCCCCGCATATGTGATATGCACCCAAAAGTATCTAACTTTTTGGGTGCATATCAATGTTCTCAGGATTTTTTATTTCTTTATGCATTCCATT
>JAZQLM010000150.1:0-1926 GCA_045542655.1 Clostridia bacterium
AAAAAGCGGGAGCGTGCAAGGCATTTTTGGTAGGAAGCTATGCAGAGCTTAGCGGTGACAAGCTTATAATCCGTGGCGTTCGCTGCGGCAAGGAGCTTTTAAAGGAAAACAAGTGTCTTGAAATCATCCGCTCCACCGTAAATTCAGAGCTTGGGCTTAATCTTACGGTGGAATTTTCCGAAGAGGAATTTGATATAAACGCATATAACGAACAAAAAACCGAGCTTATTAAGGAAATCGAAAAGAAGGCAAAGGAGGCCGCACCAAAAAAAGAAGTCAAGGAAGAGCCGCCTGAGCCGGGCGTTCTTACGGGACTTATTTTCGGTTCGGAGATAAAGGAAGAACCGATAAAAATAAGCGAGGTAAAGACGGGAATGGGTATCTGCACGGTTCTGTGCGAAATTCTTGATATGGAAATCCGTGAAATTGAGAAAAATTCCAAGCCGGCATTTATTTCCGTAAACTTTGACATAGGCGACGACAGCTGGGCGATAAGTGCCAACCTTTTCGGAAAGCACGAAAAGGTAAAGCCTATTGTTCCTTCCTTAAAGGTCGGCAATATGTACAAGCTAAGAGGCTCGCTTGAGATGGACAATTACTCTCACAAAGAAGTTTTCAAGGTTCTCTCTGTTGAGACTGCTGCAAAGAAAGGCACTCGTCAGGACAACGCAGAGCTTAAACGTGTAGAGCTTCACCTTCACACAAAGATGAGTGCAAAGGACGCTATATCGTCTGCCTCTGACCTTATAAAAAGAGCGGCAAGTTGGGGACATCCTGCGATTGCTATTACCGACCACGGTGTTGCACAGGCATTTCCCGAGTCAAACTCTGCCGCTTCCAAAATCAACAAGGAAGAGGAAAAAATTAAGGTTATATACGGAACGGAGGGCTACTTTGTAAACGACCTGCCACTTGGAATGAACACATTCCCGAGAAGCTACCGTGACGAGAGCTATGTGGTTTTCGATATTGAAACCACCGGTCTTAAGGCAGAAACCGAACAGATTACCGAAATCGGTGCTATAAAATACATACAGGGACGTACCGTTGATACCTTCTCTCAGCTTATTAATCCGAAGAAGCCTATACCTCCGCAAATTGTGGAGCTTACGGGGATTACGGACGAGATGGTTGCGGACAAGCCTGACATTGAAGAGGTGCTTCCGAGGTTTATTGAGTTCTGCCGTGGCTGCACACTCGTTGCTCACAATGCGAAATTTGACACAGGCTTTATTGATTTTCAGGTCAGAAAGCAAGGTCTTGAATTTAAGTATGATACCATAGATACCTTAGAGCTTTCACGAAGCCTTTTCCCCGAAGAAAAGGTTCACAAGCTCAATGTAGTTGCCGACAGGCTTGGGGTTTCTCTCGAAAACCACCACAGAGCGGTTGATGATGCACAGGCTTGCTGTGATATTTTGGTTAAGCTTATGCAGATTAAAGAACAGCGTGAAAAGCCTGTTACTGACGAATACACCTGCGATTTAAACCCTGAGCTTATCAAAACGCCTTACAATCATATTATTATTCTGGCGAAAAACTATGCCGGACTTAAAAATATGTACAAGCTTATAACGAAATCCAACCTCAATTATTTCTATAAACGTCCGAGAATACCAAAGAGTGTTCTTGCAAAATTCAGGGACGGACTTATAATCGGCTCTGCCTGTGAGCAGGGCGAGGTTTACCGTGCGGTCCTTAATAAGCTTCCCGATGACGAGATAGAAAAAATCGCTTCGTTTTATGACTATCTTGAAATTCAGCCCATCGGCAACGATTTCTTTATGATAAGAAACGGTATGGTAGATAGTGAAGAGGATTTAAGGAATATAAACAGAAAAATAGTCGCTCTCGGCGAAAAACTCGGAAAGCCTGTTGTTGCAACCTGTGACGTTCACTTTATGGATCCAGAGGACGAGCTTTACC
>JAZQLM010000151.1:0-3942 GCA_045542655.1 Clostridia bacterium
ATGGGAAGGTCTGAGTATTCAAGCTCAAGGGCATTTTCCCCCGTCCCGTTCAGGTTAAACTTCTTCACATTCTGAAAAATAACTGAGCTTGTCTCATCATTGACAAGATAAACTGTTCCGGTATAAAAGTCATAGGACATAAAGATGTCCTCACCCTGAGCATAACACAGAGCTTGTCCTAAAAGCAGGAGACTGCTTGCGGTTAGAATTGTAATAATAAGCTTTTTTAAAGATTTCATAATCGTACCTTTTTAACAGTTATGTTTTTACATTTTTTCGGGGGCGTCAATCTTAAGCATAGAAAGTACACCCTCAATAACAATTTTCACACTTTCGATAAGCTTAAGTCTTGCCGCCATAAGCTCTTTATCGGAGTCCTTTACACGGCAGGAGTTGTAGAATGAATGAAAATCTGTCGCAAGCTCGATGATATATCTTGTAATTCTTGCAGGTTCTCTTGAAACAGCCGCCGCCTTAATTTCTTCGGGAAGCTCCGCAAGCTTTTTAAGAAGATTAAGCTCTTCTTCTTTTTCAAGAAGCGACGGATTGATGTCTGAATATTTTCTTACATCTGTTCCCTCGTCCTTTAAAACCTTTAAGATACTGCAAATTCTCGCATGAGCATACTGAACGTAATAAACAGGGTTGTCATTACTCTCTGCCGCCGCAAGCTCTAAGTCGAAATCGAGGTGGCTTCCTGCCATTCTCATATTAAAGAAAAATCTTGCAACGACAATACTGCAATCATCAAGCAAATCAGAGAGGGTAATAGCCTTACCTGTACGCTTTGACATTCTCACGGTTTCGCCACCTCTTACAAGTCTTACGAGCTGCATAATAACAACCTCAAAGCGGTCGGGATCAATGCCGAGAGCCGCCATAGCACCCTTCATTCTTGCAATATGTCCGTGGTGGTCTGCTCCCCATACATCAATTGCAAGGTCAAAGCCTCTGTCTCTAAGCTTATTTACATGGTATGCAATATCTGCCGCAAAGTATGTGGGAATACCGTTGTTTCTTACTAAAACCTCGTCCTTTTCAAGTCCCATCTTAACGCAGTCAAGCCACACAGCACCCTCTTTTTCGTAGGTATAACCGTTTTCGCCAAGCTTTTCGATTACGTCCTTAACCGCACCCGACTCGTGGAGAGTGCTTTCTCTGAACCATACATCATAGAAAATTCTGTACTTGCCCAAATCATCATTGAGGTACTTAATATTCTTTTCAAGAGCATAGGCAACCAGAGCTTTTTTTCTTTCTTCACTCTCTGAGTCTATATATTTGTCGCCTTCAAGGGCAATAAAGTTCCTCATATGCTCGGTAATATCCTCACCGTGGTAGCCGTCCTCAGGAAATTCAACCGCATTCTCACCCTTTAAAAGCTGAATATATCTTGCCTCCAAAGACTTTCCGAACTTTTCAATCTGATTTCCTGCATCATTTATATAAAACTCTCTTGTAACATCGTAGCCTGCATATTCAAGCACACTTGCAAGACAGTCGCCGAGAGCACCGCCTCTTGCGTTTCCCATATGCATAGGTCCTGTGGGGTTTGCACTTACAAACTCAACCATAACCTTTTTGCCTTTGCCGAGGTCGATTTTACCATAGCTTGTTCCCATTTCTTCAATGCATTGCATAACAGGGTAGAGCCACTTGCTGGTCAGATAAAAATTAATAAAGCCTGCACCTGCAATCTCGGTTTTTTCAATATCCTCGCTTAAAACAAGATTGCCCATAATAGCCTCGCCGATTTGTCTCGGTGACATTCTAAGAGGCTTTGCAAGAAGCATAGCAAGGTTACACGCAAAGTCGCCGTGTGCCTTTTCCTTTGGTATTTCAAGCTTAATAAGGCTTTTTACATCAGCCTCCGCTTCGGGCAGTTCTCCGTTTTTAACCGCTTTTTCGTATGCCTCAAATATTGTATCTGCAATACTGTTTTTCAAATTTTCTATAATGTTCATTTTGGTTTTTTCCTTTCGTAATTTATGTTTAGTTGACTTCAACACTTAATTCAAGCTTATTTTTTGCGTAAGCCTTGTTTGCAATATCAAGAATATATTCAAGAACCAGACTTCCGCCCTCTTCGGTAAGAGTTGAGCTTATCTCAACAGGCTGAACGGCAACGGGAATCATTCCGTAGGGGGTGGGGTAGTTGCAAAGCCGTTTTTCGTCCCTTATAAATTCCATCTTGCTGTTGAATTTACCACGCCGTGACAAGATTACATTGTCTTTTCCGACCTTTATGGTGGTTGTAGTGTCCTCAAAGCCCGTAAGCTCCGATTCTTCATATATTATATAATGCTTTCCCTCGTGCTGTGCAAACCGTCCCTTTGTCACAAGCTCAATGGTGTCCTCGCCGCCGTCAAAGGCATACTGCACAGTCTTTAAGGTAATTTTTGCGTTTTCCTGCATAGTTATCATTCCTTTCTGATGTAAACGCTGAACAAAAATAATCAGTAGTTTTCTATATCAATCCGCTTTACAGCTTCCGTTATCTCACGGTTTAGGAACATACCGCCCTGTCTTGCAAAGTTTTCCGTAATGTCGCTCACAAAATACTGAACTCTGCCCTGCTTTTTCTCGGCGGTCATATCAAGCTCTTCAAGTCTCTTTTTCGTATATCCTGCCGCTGCTGCTCCCGAATCAATAAGAGTAACCTTATCGCCAAGGATTTTCGCAATCGTCCCTGTAAGGAGCGGATAGTGGGTACAGCCGAGGATAAGAGTGTCAATATTTTCTTCTTTCATTTTCTTTAAATAGTCACGGGCAATAAGCTCTGCCGCATAAGAATCTGCATAGCCGTTTTCCACGAGCGGTACAAACATCGGACAGGCTTTTTCAAAAATTTCAAGCTCCGGATTAAATTCAAGTAATTGCTGTCTGTATTTACCGCTTCTGATACTGCCCTCTGTACCGATAACGCCGATACGTCCGCTTTTTGTAGCCTCATATGCCGAAAGAGCCGCAGGATAAACAACCCCTGTTATTTCCTCTGAGTAGTCCTTTTCTATCATAGGAAGTGCGGCACTTGAAGCAGTTCCGCAAGCGATAATTATTGATTTTATATCAAAGGTTTTAAGAAAATTTATATCCTGACGCACATACTTGACGATTGTCTCACGGCTTCTTGTTCCATAGGGAACCCTGCCTGTGTCCCCGAAGTATATTATATCCTCCGAGGGCATAAGCTTTGTAATTTCCTTTACACAGGTAAGTCCGCCGAGACCTGAGTCAAATATTCCGATAGGTCTGTTATCCATAATACTCTCCCTTTTCTAACAGTCTCCTCTTTCAAGGGCAAGCTCTATATGCTTTGTGATAAGCTCTTTTATACCGAGTCCCGAATGTTCCCAGAGCTTGGGGTACATACTGATTGGCGTAAAGCCGGGGATGGTGTTTATTTCATTCAGGTAAATCTCGCCTGTTGTTTTTTCGATAAAGAAGTCAACTCTTGAATGACCTCTGCATTCGCATATTTTATATGCACGCTTTGCAATGTCCTTTATTTTTGACAGTACATCGGCGTCTATGGGTGACGGAATAAGAATTTTTGAATTTTCGTCCTCATATTTTGCTTCAAAGTCATAAAACTCCTTTGCCGGCTTAATCTCGCCTGCAAAATCACTTGTTTCAGGCTCTAAATTGCCCATAACCGAAATCTCAACCTCTCTTGCATCAATCGCTTCTTCAATTAAAACCTTGTAGTCGTGCATAAGTGCAAGCTCAACCGCCTCTTTAAGCTTATCTTCCGAGTCAACTCTCGTAACACCAACCGAAGAGCCGGCAGAGGAGGGCTTTACAAAGACAGGGTAGCCAAGCTTTTCTTTTATAAGCTTAAAATCAATTTCGCTTCCCTTTTTTATTTCAACCCAGTCAGCCTGTTTAATTCCTGCCTTTTCAAATAATATTTTTGCCATACATTTATCCATACAAAAAGTC
>JAZQLM010000152.1:0-3702 GCA_045542655.1 Clostridia bacterium
CACTACCGACTGTGCTACACAAGCATAAAAATCTATGTTCTAAAAACATAAGATAGTATACAATATTTATTGGAATTTGTCAATACATTTAGCATACAAAAATTAAAAATCAGGGTAGAAGCTTATGATAGAGAAAATTAAAGAATGGTATTACAAAAGCTTTATTTACAGTATATATCTGTTTGTTGTCAGAAAGCCGATATATAGGTTTTTTACAGACTATTATTTCTTTAAAGGAGTAATTTTCAATATAAGGTTTATCAAAAAGGCGTTTAATAATTACAAAACTACAAAGCTTGTAATTTTTAATTTAAGAAAAGACGGTATAAGAAAATCTGAATTAATTTATCTTTTGTGGCTTGCGGTAATCCTACCGGCTGAATATTGGTATATTAATATAGCTTTGATTGTATATTTTTTGGGACTATTCTTAAGTGATAACACAAAGAAGGAAGACTCTTTTTTGTATTTTGTATTAAGCATTGCATATATAAGTGCATCGGCATTGCTTAGTGTTTTTTTAAGCAGAATAAATTTTCTCACCCTGCTTAAAATCTGGTGCTGTGCATCGGTATTTATATTTTCTGCCGTATATAATAAAAATGAAAACAATATAGCTGTTTTTGCAAATTTGGTACTGATATTCGTCCTTAGTACTTTGTTAAATATATTTTACAATATTATTATGCTTACACCATTTGTATGTCTCGGAATAACTTTTTTAAGAGGAAAGAGGCTTAAGATACTCATTCTGGCTGTAGTATCATCCATTATATTAAAAAATGCAAAGGCAGACAGCCTTGAGTTTTGGGTGCTTGTTTCTGAAATAGTATTATTTTGCCTGTTTTCAGGAGAGCGATATGGCTTGATTATATTTTTAATAATGCCTACAGCGATTTTAAAGTTAATTAATAGGCTTATGGTAAAGTTCTTTTCAGAGACACAAAAATTTGATTTAAAAAGCATATGGGAGGATGTAAGCAGTTTAATTAAGAATGGAATAAAAGGGGCTGTCAGGGACTATTACAGCGGTATTATTGAGAATTTCAGACTAAGTAAATTTTATCATTTAACCGGTTGTGAAAAAGTAATTATGTTTATTGTATTTTTTGTGGTTTTACTTTTTACAATTTTTCTTGGTAAATATATATTCAGGCTGATTAGAAAAACCGCACTTCTCGTTATTAAAAAAAACCGCAAAAAAAGCTATGTTGCGGCGGCTGTTGCATTTTTTTCAGGTACAATTGTTTATATGCTTTTTTCTGAAAATGCACGCAGCATACTTTCCGATAGCTTTTTATACTGGTTTTCTTTAGGTGTTTTAAAAAGTTTTATTAAAAATAATGACCAAAGCTGTGATATAAGAGCTTATTCCGACAAAAATCAGCTATACGATCAAGAACTTCAGTAAGCCTTAAATCATCTTTAAAAAAGTAAAGAGATGCGAAAATATTCACATCCCTTTACTGATTATATAACGTATTTAATTAGAACCTCTTCAATATGCGAAGCTCTTTTCTTTAATTCTTCTTCCGAACTCAAATCAACATTTAAGAGCTTTGATATTGTATGTATGTTAGAAAAAGCCGAGAAGCAAAACATATTGAGAGAAATAACCGTCTGGTCAATATCAAGGTCTTCTCTTAAAATTCCTTTTTGAACTCCTTCTGTAAGTACTTTTTTTGCACCGCTGAACAGGGTAGTTTTTATATTTGTAACGTATTTTGCATTGTTAAGGTTTTCCCACTGCATAAGACGTACAAAGCTTGGATTGTGAAGAAGAAATTCAAAATAATCCCGTATAATCAATCGCACGGTTTCAATTCCCGTAAATTCTTTTTCGGAGACAAGTGCCTCGTTTCTTGAAATACGGGAATAAACCTCCTGTAAAACGGCTGTATAAAGACCATCCTTGCTTCCAAAATGTGCGTATATCATTTGCTTGTTAAGTCCGGCTTTTGCCGCAATACTGTCAACTCTTGAGGCTGCGAGACCGAGTTCGGAAAACTCAGCCTCAGCAGCTTTTAAAATTTTTTCTTTAGTTATTGCTGTTTTTTTCTTCTGTTCCATACTTTATTCGATTTCAGCTTTCCAAGCGTCAATGTTTTCCTTAATAAAATCATCATCGCAAAGATGCGGATATGCTTTGTGTACACGTTCTAATTCTTCAATCTGACCTTTTGATAAGCCTTCCTCCGGATTGAGACAGAGGATGTTTTCCATAAGCCCCTGTTGACGGAGGATTTCATGAAGACCGGCTATACAGCCTGCAAAACCATTTGCAACATCAAAAAATGCGGCATTTGAATCGGTAACCTCTGCTGCAAGCATAGCCGCAACCTGAGTATTATGACCGCAGGCGTGAGCATTTGAATCGGAATCGGCATTTGGGTGGCATGCACATTTTAACGCATCCATTTCACCGATAATGCAAATATTGTACTTATCACTTTTTCCTCTTAGTGTAGCCTTTACGCCGGTTAATGCAAGAGGATATTTGTATTCAATTTCAAGCTCATCAAAAACAGTCCTTACGAGGGCGGAGGTATCTTCTTCACAATATCCAAGCTCGGGATTATTTAAAATTTTATCACCGTATTCAATGATTTTATCACTGTTTTCGTAAATAGTATTTTTTAGTTTTTCCTTAATTTCAGGCAAGTTCATAATATCACCTCAAAAAAACAACTGTTTAGTTAGTTTTTATTATACAACAAAAAATTAGCTATGTCAATAGCTAATTTTTTCATCGAAAATTGGTTAAAAATTCAAAATTGTGATAAGATATTATTAAATAAATTAAAGAAAGGAAAGTAAAAATGGAAAAAATTACAAAAGAGCTTATCCAAAAATTTGAATTGCATCTGTACGAAGAAGAAAAAAGCATTAACACTGTTGAAAAATATCTGCGTGATATTCGTTTTTTTGCAAACTGGCTTGATGAACGCAGCCTTGACAAAATAACTGTGCTTGACTATAAAAAATTTCTTTGCGAAAAATATGCACTTAGCAGTGTTAATTCAATTCTGTCATCACTGAACGCATTTTTTTCATTTTTTGACTGTCATACTCTGAAAGTGAAAACGTTAAAAATTCAGAAACAGATTTTTGCCGATAAGGACAGGGAACTCACAAAAACAGAGTATGAAAAAATGCTTGTTGCGGCAAAGAAAACTAAAAACTACAGAATGTATTGCTTAATGCAAACTATAGGCTCAACGGGCATACGTATTTCCGAGCTTAAATTTATAACCTGTGAGGCTGTGAAATCGGGAATTGCAAAAATAAACTGCAAGGGGAAAGTCAGACAGATTTTACTTTCAAAGCGGCTGTGTAAATTGCTGAAAAGCTACACGAGGAAAATGAAAATCTTTTCCGGCTCTGTTTTTGTTTCAAAGAACGGAAGTCCGCTTGACCGCTCAAATATCTGGAAAATGCTTAAAAATCTTTGTAAAATAGCAGGTGTTTCAAGTAAAAAGGTCTTTCCTCATAATTTTAGACATCTTTTTGCGAGAACATTCTATTCTATGCAGAAAGACATCGTAAGGCTTGCAGATATACTCGGACATTCAAATGTAAACACTACACGGATTTATACAATGGAAACAGGCGAAAAACACAGAAAATTATTACAAAATTTAGGTCTCGTAATGCTTCTATAATTGGGCAAAAAAATACCACATAATCAATATTATGTAGTAC
>JAZQLM010000153.1:0-4087 GCA_045542655.1 Clostridia bacterium
TTTATAGTACAATTATATTATACTTTTTATAGAAATTCTATTATTTATATGCATAAAAATATAAAGAAAATGCACAGGTGGTGAGAAAGATGGAAAAGCTTATTTTAAATATAATTTCTTATCTTGATTATATAAAAAATAACTGCGGATTGAATGTTTCCGTTCATTTTGGGGAAAATACGCCTAATTGTCTGCCGTCAAAAGCTATATCTATTTTAATGCCATACAATTTTCATTCAAATCCGTATTGTATTGCAGTGAAGAAAAATCATCACAATAGATGTATATGTCACCAGAAAAAAATTATAGAAAATAGCTTTGAGGAAAGCTTTTGTAAAATGTGCCACGCCGGTGTCTTTGAATACATACACCCAATATACAACGATGAAAAAGCAATAGGCTTTGTTGCGGTAAGCGGGTACAGAAAAAGTGAGCCAAACGTAAATTGTGAAAATACTGAGTTGTGGAAAAGTGGTCTAAGTGAAGAGGAAATTCCGAAAGAACTGTGCGATGCAATCATTCCGCCGCTTCGGATTATGCTTGAGCAGTTGTATTCTTGTTATGCAAAAGAAACGATGCCGGCAAATGAGTATAATATGATAGTGCAGTTTCTTAATGAGTATCATAATAATATTACTCTGTCAGATTTGTGCAGTCATTTCGGGAGAAGCAAGTCATATATAAGTCATATGTTCAAAAAGCAATGTGGTATGACCTTAAGAACATACTGTAATAATCTGAAGCTTCGTGATGCAAAAAAGCTCCTTGAAAGCACTGATATATCTGTTACTTCAATTGCTCTTGATACAGGCTTTAATGATGTAAGCTATTTTATATATCTTTTCAGAAAAAAGTTCGGAGTATCACCGCTGAAATACAGAAATAAATAAAGGATGAGTAAATCGCTCATCCTTTACTATTAGAACAATCCACTGATTACGCCGTTTTCATCAACGTTAATTTTCTCAGCTGCCGGAATTTTAGGAAGTCCGGGCATTGTCATTATATCGCCCGTAAGTGCAACGATGAAGCCTGCACCTGCGGAGATTTTTAAATTTCTAACTGTTACGGTAAAGCCTTCGGGGGCACCAAGCAGTGACATATCATCCGAGAAGCTGTACTGCGTCTTTGCCATACATACAGGTATTTTATCAAAGCCAAGCTCTGTAAGTCTTGCAATCTGCTTAACTGCGTTGCCTGTGAAATTAACACCTGCACCGCCGTAAATTTTCTTTACTATAGCCTCGATTTTATCCTGTATTGTTCCGTCTAACTCATAGCAGAAGGTAAAGTCATTTTCCTCTTCGCAGAGTTTTACAACCTCATTTGCAAGGTCAACTCCACCATCGCCGCCCTTTGCCCATACGTCTGAGAGGACAACGTTTACGCCAAGCTCTCTGCACTTATTTATGATAAGGTCAATTTCTGCCTGAGTATCTGTGGGGAATTTGTTTACAGCAACCACACAGGGTAGCTTGTAAACATTTTTAATATTTGAAACGTGTCTTAAAAGATTTGGTATGCCTTTTTCAAGAGCCTCAAGATTTTCTTCACCAAGCTCGCTTTTTGCCATTCCTCCGTGCATTTTCAAGGCACGGACAGTAGCAACCATAACAACTGCTGAGGGTTTAAGACCTGCATAACGGCATTTTATGTCGAGGAATTTTTCTGCACCGAGGTCAGCACCGAAGCCTGCCTCTGTTACAACATAGTCGCCAAGCTTAAGAGCCATCTTGGTTGCGATAACCGAGTTACAGCCGTGGGCGATATTTGCAAACGGACCGCCGTGAACAAATGCCGGTGTTCCCTCAAGAGTCTGAACAAGGTTAGGCTTTAAGGCATCCTTTAAGAGTGCACACATAGCACCTGCCGCCTTGAGGTCGCCTGCCGTAACAGGCTTGTCATCGTAGGTGTAGCCTACGATAAGGTTTGAAAGACGTTTCTTCAAGTCGGTAATATCGGAAGCAAGACAAAGAACTGCCATTACCTCTGAGGCAACTGTTATATCGTAGCCGTCCTCACGGGGAACGCCGTTCACCTTGCCGCCGAGACCGTCTGTAACAAATCTGAGCTGACGGTCGTTCATATCCACACAACGTCTCCAGGTAATTCTTCTGGGATCAATATTCAGGGCATTTCCCTGATAGATATGGTTATCAAGCATAGCCGCAAGAAGGTTGTTTGCGGCACCTATTGCGTGAAAATCACCTGTAAAGTGGAGGTTTATATCCTCCATAGGAACAACCTGAGCATAACCGCCGCCGGCTGCACCGCCCTTTATACCAAAAACAGGACCGAGGGACGGCTCACGAAGAGCCGCCACAACGTTTTTACCTATTTTTTTAAGTCCGTCAGCAAGACCAATGCTGGTGGTTGTCTTTCCCTCTCCGGCAGGAGTGGGGGTGATAGCTGTTACCAGTATAAGCTTGCCGTTTTCTCTCTTCGTCTCTGTAAGGAGAGAGAGGGAGACCTTTGCTTTATAATTTCCGTATTGTTCAAGATATTTTTCATCAATTTTCGCAGCCGAGGCAATTTCCCTGATGTTTTTTAAGGTTGCCTCCTGTGCAATCTGAATATCAGTTTTCAAAGCAATAACACCTCTATATCTTATAATTTATAGTACTGTACTGCCGATTCAAAGAGCTGCATATCGAAGTTGCCCGGCACGTTCTTGTAAAGATTTGAGTCAATTCTCTCGGAGTGTCCCATTTTACCTATTACACGTCCGTCAGGAGAGCAGATACCCTCAATAGCATAAATTGAGCCGTTGGGGTTATACTGTATGTCATAGGTGGGCTTTCCGTTTAAGTCAACATACTGAGTGATAATCTGACCGTTTTTTGCAAGCTCCGAAATAAGCTCCTCGCTTGCCAAAAATCTTCCTTCGCCGTGAGAAATCGGAACGGTGTATATATCCTCAACCTCTGTCTTTGAAAGCCATGGCGATTTAGTTGAAGCAACCCTTGTTCTTACAAGCTTTGACTGATGTCTTCCGATGGTGTTAAATGTAAGTGTCGGACAGCTCTCGTCAGTATCAATAATTCTTCCGTAAGGAACAAGACCGAGCTTTATAAGTGCCTGGAAGCCGTTACAGATACCGCCCATAAGACCGTCTTTTTCCTCAAGTAGTGAGGTTACAGCTTCTTTTATAAGGTCATTTCTGAAGAATGCAGTAATAAATTTACCTGAACCGTCAGGCTCGTCACCGCCGGAGAAGCCGCCGGGAATAAACACGATTTGCGATTCGGAAACCTTCTTTGCAAAGCATTCAACAGACTCTTTTATAGCATCGCCGGAGAGATTGTTTATAACAAAAATGTCAGGAACAGCACCGGCTCTTAAGAATGCCTTTGCTGTGTCGTATTCACAGTTAGTTCCGGGGAACACGGGAATTACGGCTCTCGGCTTTGCAAATTTTTCTGTAGAAATAAATACATTCTTTCTTACATAATCAACACTTGGAATTTTGCTTTCGTTCTTTTCTGTCTCAAACTTATAAACCTTTTCAAGTTTGCTTTCATAAACCTCAGAAAGCTCTGTAAGAGCGATTTCGCTGTTTTTGTAGCTGATTTTTCCGTCGCCTGAGGTATAACCGAGTAAAATTCCGTTTTCAATATCAGCACAAAGCTCAACAATAAATGAACCGTAGCAGTAGCCGAATATATCGTCTAAGCTTAGCTTGTCCGAAAATTCAAAGCCTATTCCGTTACCGAAGCACATTTTCATAATAGCCTCAGCGATACCGCCGTAGGTGGGGGTATAAGCACTTACTGCCTTTTTGCTTCTTAAGAGTGTTGATACCAAATTGAATACTCTCTTTTGTGATTCGGGAGTGGGTATACCGTTTTTGTCGTATTCAGGCTTAATCAAAACAACCTTGTTGCCCTCTTCTTTAAATTCAGGGGATACAACATTTTCAGCCTCTTCGGTTGTTACGGCAAAGGAAACAAGAGTAGGAGGAACATCAATATCCTCAAAGCTTCCGCTCATAGAGTCCTTACCGCCGATAGAGCCGATTTCGTAGTCCTTCTGTGCCTTGAAAGCACCGAGAAGTGCTGAGAAAGGTTTGCCCCAGCGGAGCTTATCC
>JAZQLM010000154.1:0-3123 GCA_045542655.1 Clostridia bacterium
CCTCCAAGGGGCGGTGAAACAAGAAGTGTATTTACTATTTTGTTATTTCTCAATATTTCACCAATAATTTCATTTGAGCTGCCGATAACCTCACGTGCAATTCTTATATTTATCGAGCTTATATCCTTAAAGCTTTCAATCCTCTTATCACAGCATACAACCTTTCCTGTAAAGCCAACCCTGTGTCCGCCTCTGATTGTTATGTACCCCTGTTTTATATCCTCTAAATAGGCATATACCGAATTTTCACAGACAAGCTTGAATACAGAGCGAATTTCCTCCGTTGAAACGATGTATGCTCCTCCCACAGCAGGCGAAAAATTACCGCTCGGTAAAACTGCAAAATTACCCGATAATGTTCCGACGATTAAAGGCTTGTTCACCCTCAGCCTTATTTCCTGCACAGTATCCGATGAATGCTTAAAAGTATCAGAAAGTACATTCTTTATGCTTTCAGGCAAATAGGCAAGTATCTCATTAATTCTTGTATCCATCTTTACCACCCTTTGTATATTAAAATTGATTTGTATATAGAATTGTATGATACTTTGTCCGCATTTAGAACACAAAAAAGAGCAGTGCTTTATTCCGTAAGCAACTGCCCGTTTTTATCTTATTTTATTTTAATCTGCAAATATATTCGTATTGCATTTCATCTGTTCCGGGAATTCCTTCATGCCCGAAATCAGGAAAAATCTTAACTTCCTTCTTTGAGGTAATTTTGTTATATGTCGCAAACTGTGTTGACGGCGGACAAATATTATCTCTAAGTCCTGTAAACATAAGCACCTCTGCTTTTATTCTCGGAGCAAGGAACTGAATATCTGTATATCCAAGCTTTGTAAAAAGTTCCTCTTCTTTTTCGTGCATAGGATCACGTTGTCTGAAGAAGGTTTTTAAATCCCTGTAGGCGTCCTTATCCAAATCCATATGCCAAGTACGCTTATAATCGCTTAAAAAGGGATAATGTGCCACCGCAAGCTTAATTCTTGGCTCAAGTGCCGCACAAGCAAGCGTAAGACCGCCACCCTGACTTCCACCAAAGGCTGCAACTCTTTCTTCGTCAACAATATCCATATCCATAACAATCTTAGCCATTAAAGCTGTGTCAAGAAAAACGTTTCTGTAATATGTATCCTCAGGCTTATCAAGTAAGCCTCTTGTTATAAAACCGTCAAGAGTATTTCCTGAAATTGCTCCCTTATCCTCCGAAAGACCAGCCTGACCTCTGCAATCAAGAGCGGCAACAACAAAACCGGAGGCAACATACGAAAGATAATAAACCCACGAAGCACTTGAACCGGTATAACCATGAAAATGAAGTACAGCCGGCTTTTTTTTACCGGAATTTTTCGGGATTAAGAGTTTTGCGTGAATTTTAGAGTCTTTTGTTCCTGTAAAATACATATCAAAGCAATCAGCAACATCCGTTTTGAAATCAGCTGGAACAAGCTCAATTTTCGGATCAAGAGAGTTCATTTCCTTAAGTGAATTATCCCAGAATTCATCAAAATCATCCGGTCTTGGATTAGTTCCCTTATATTTTTTTAATTCCTCAACCGGCATATCAAGTATTGGCATAATAATCATCTCCAAGTATGTTTATAAAATTTATCATAATTATACCACATATAATCAAATTGTCAACATAATTTCCCATTAAAATCAATATATTTTAAATAACTGAAAGGAGCCGTACAATGATTAACAAACTATGGTTTTTTATGCTTATTACAGCTTTCTTGGTATCTATAACAACCGGAAAAATGTCTGAGCTTTCAAATTCTATATTATCAGGTGCCGCCGATGCCGCTGAGCTTTCCTTTTCAATGCTTGGAATTATGTGTCTCTGGACAGGTCTTTCAAAAATTGCAGAAAAAAGCGGTTTAAATGAAATTATAGCAAAGCTTTTAAGGCCGCTTACAAAAATACTTTTTCCCTCTCTGGATAAAAACTCTGCCGCAATGAAAGCGATAGTTATGAATATTGTGGCAAATCTCCTTGGAATGGGAAACGCTGCAACACCACTCGGACTTAAAGCCATGGGTGAGCTTAAAAAAATAAGTAAAAACGGTAATTCTGCAACCAATGAAATGTGTATGTTTGCTATAATAAATACTGCATCAATTCAGTTATTACCTTCAACACTAATCGCACTCAGACAATCCTACGGTTCAGAAAATCCGGGTGAAATAATTTTTCCCGTATGGATTACAAGCATTGCTGTAATCATAATTGCGGTTACCCTCGCAAAATTTTTTTCTTTCAGAAACAGGAGGTTAAAATAATGCACACAGTAATAAATACAGTTTCAGCATTTTCAATACCGCTTGCCGTTATAACTATAATATGCTTTGGAATAAAAAAGAAAGTACCGGTATATGACTGTTTTGTAGAAGGTGCAAAAGATGGTATTGAAACTACTTTTTCAATTATACCGCCGCTTGTAGGTCTTATGATTGCCATTTCCGCTCTGCGTGCTTCGGGAGCGTTTGAATTAATTACTGAATTAATATCGCCTCTGCTTTTAAAAGTTAATATGCCGAAAGAGGTATTCCCCCTCGCACTTTTAAGACCTGTTTCGGGAAGCGGTTCACTCGCACTTGTAAGCGATATATTTAAAAATTACGGCTGTGACTCTTTTATCGGAAGATGTGCTTCGGTTATGATGGGCTCAACCGAAACAACATTTTATACACTTGCAGTATATTTCGGTTCGATAGGTATAAAAAATACCGAATACACACTAAAGACTGCTCTTACCGCAGATTTTTGCGGTATGCTTATTGCCGTGCTTGTAACCGGTATTTTCTTTATATAATTTATAGATTAAAATCTGTATATCGTGCCGCCGCATACAGGTAGTCGGATAATCTGTTGATATATTTAAAATAAGACGGGCATATTTTAAATTCATTTTTAGCACATACCATAGCTCTTTCTGCATTTCTTGCAACAGTACGTGCAAAATCCAGTCTTGCCGAAAGCTCTGTCTTACCCGGAAGTACAAAAGAAAACTCTTTTCCGTTATATAAACGGTCAATCTCTTTTTCCAAGCCCTCTGTTTCTTCATCGCAAATATTATTATCTGCATTTTCAGAAGCAACACCTGCCATAATCTTC
>JAZQLM010000155.1:0-6147 GCA_045542655.1 Clostridia bacterium
GTGCAACCTCAATTAAACCCCTCTCCACATTCTTGTGAAAAGACTCACCGCCAAGCATATCGCCGAGTGCATCGTAAAGCGGTCTTAAATAAGGATCAACCTTTTCCTGCATATCACCGGGCAAAAATCCAAGCTTCTCGCCTGCCTCCACGGCAGGTCTTGTAAGAATTATCCTGTTTACATCTTTATTTTTAAACGCCTTTACTGCCATAGCAACCGCAAGATATGTCTTACCCGTTCCGGCAGGCCCTATTCCGAATACAACAGGATTTTTCTCAATCGCCTCAATATACTTCTGCTGACCGAGAGTTTTCGCCTTAATGGGTACGCCTCTTGCCGTCACGCAAACACAGTCCTTACCAAGACTTTCAAGCTCCTCGCTGTTTCCCTCCTGAACCTGACTTATTACATAACGAACCTCCTGCTCCGAAACCTGACTTCCGTTTGCAATAAGCCCCATAAGATTTTGCATAACCTTTACGGCATTTTCAACATTCTCCGCTTCGCCCCCGATTTTAATTTCCGAGCCACGGTTTATTATCGCAACATCAAAGCTCTTTTCAATAAGTCTGACGTTACAGTCAAAGCTTCCGAACAAGCTTATCAGTGTTTCCATTTTTTCAACTTCCACAAGTCGTTCCATAAATTTCTGCTGCCTTTCTTAAGTAGAATTTATATTGTTTACAGATTATTATTATCCTTATTTAGTATATCATAATTCAAATTTTCAATTTTGTCAATCGGTCTTTGCAGCGCAATATTTTCACGAAGTTCAAAATTCACCGTTATTTCAATGGTTTCAGCGTCTTTTTTCTCATATTTTGAAGAAATATTTTTTATTTGAATATCCTCGGAATTTTCAGAATTTGTAAAAATTTCTTGTTTCATCTTCTCAATCAAATCCTTTTTCCCGTCCTCAAAAGCTTCCTTTTCCCCTCTCTTTATTTTTTTCGGTTCGTATTCCGAATATGTACAGGTCTTAAATTCCATACCCCAAAAACCTGTTTTTTTCACATCTTCTTTTTTTTCAAAATATTTATAATCAGGCTCATTTTTTAAAAACAAATCAAAGCTTTTCTCCCCAAAATGTATGCTGTATTTTTTCTTTTGTCTGCCTGTCAGCTTTTTCTCGGTTATTGTAAGAGCATATTCTTCTGTCTTTTCATAATTTGTGGAAGCATAAATTTCGCCGTAGGAATGTACATAACGTATTCCCATAGAATTGCTGTCCATAGCTCCGCTTACAAGCAAGTCTCCCTCCTCCACAAATTCGTTTCTTTTAACCATACTCTGCCCCTCACGGACGTCAAGCTCTTCAATTATACCGTCTCTCTTTGCAATAAGGTCGCAGGGAATATCAGTTTCCGGATTTTCCTCCGTATCAAGCCTCTCCTTTATCTCAATATAAACCCTTGAACCTCTGATATTAACCCCTATCCAGGCAATATTCTCCATTCTGGTCATCATTTTATTCTGAACAAGACGTCTGTCAATATTCCTTAAATCCGCTCCGAGATAAACGCCGAAATCCTTAAGAGCCGCCTCAACCGCATCTGTCTCTATCCGCTCATTACCTCTTATGTCAATCCCCATAACGTGGCTTTTAAAAAAGGTCAGCATAACAAAAAAGATAACTATGCCGATTAGAGCAAGCCTTCTTTTTCTGTACCTGAACATAAGAAAGGGCAGTCCGCTTTTTTTCGCAATAGTCACCTTACTTCTTGTCTTTTTAGCCGCTTCATTTACCCTTTTAAAGTCCGATATACTTATCTTTGCATATATTCTTGACTCTCCGCTCCTTTTTATATCCCATAAAAGTATGCCCTTTTTTACACAAAGATTTATAAATCTCTCGCAAAAAAAACCGTCTATGCGGATTGACACATAACCCTTTATAAAATTCACAATATCCAATGCAAACATTTTCACACCGCCCGAAATCCGTTATATATATTCAATACTTCTTATTTCTCCAGTTGCATAAATTATTTCCTTAGACATAGTTTTTATTTCAAGCTTTGTCCCGGTAATTCTTATAGGCTTGGGATTTGCAGAAAGAGAAATCAAATCATCCGTATACTCTATAACTCCGGTATAATTTTCCACCGTTATCTCCCTCATACCGAAAAGTGTTATCTTTGCAACATTTAATGTAAGCTCCTTTGAAACGCCTATACTGTCTGCAAAACGCTCTCTTACTGTCGGAGTGTTACCTTGCTCCGTCAAAGCATTTTTTCTTCCGGCTCTCCGGTTTCTTTCAAGTGCCCTAGCCTCTCTTCTCCTCTCACTTCTGTCAGTTTGTCTCATTTTCTCCCTCCTTACAAGAGTTATCCCGTATAAAATTTTATGCTCAGGCATAAGATTTAATGAATATAAAATACACCCCTCAAAAAAGGAGCAGAAAAATGCAAAAAATAAAAAAGACGGCACTTATGTCAGCCATCATATACATAATTTTAAATCTTGTAATTTTACCGGAAGAAGGTATAAAAGCCGCTCAAAACGCTGTAAGCCTCTGTATTAACACCGTTATCCCATCTCTGTTCCCGTTTTTTATAGCAAGCAGCCTGTTTGTATCTCTTGGTTTTGCCTCCCTTTTAAGCCGTTTTTTTTCAAAGCTTATGCGACCTGTATTCAACGTAAGCGGAAGCGGCTCCCTTGCCGTAATTTTAGGTATTATAAGCGGCTACCCTATTGGTGCATCAACCTCTGTAAGGCTCTACGAATGTGGTCATATAACCAAAACCGAGGCAGAACGACTGCTCGCATTTACTAACAATTCAGGACCGCTCTTTGTACTCGGAGCAATTGGCACAGGTATGCTTTTATCCCCACGCATGGGAGCAATTTTATATGCCTCGCATATAATTTCTGCCCTACTGTGCGGATTTATTTTCAGGTTTTACAAGGGCAGAAAAGCAGAGGTCTTAAACACCCTTATGCCCTCTCACGAAAAGGGACTTTCAAACATCGGTTCAGCTCTTGGTGAAGCAGTAAATTCAGCAGCCGACAATATGCTTAAAGTCTGCGGCTTTGTGGTATTTTTTTCTGTAGTATGCTCCTTTATCCCGTCAGGAAGACTCTACCCTTACATATATTCTCTGTTTGAAATAACAGGCGGACTTAATATCCTCTCTCACCTCGACACCGACGAGAGCTTAAGGCTTTCCCTGATTTCATTTTTTCTTTCGTTTTCAGGTCTTTCCGTTATGAGTCAGGTAAGCTCCTTTGTTATACCAAAAGGTCTTTCGATGAAGCCTTACCTTATCGGAAAGCTTCTTCAGGCGGTATTTTCATTTTACATAACAAAAATACTCTATTTCCGCTTTGCACCATATACCGAGGTATCTACCATTCTGAGTCCCGTCTACAAAAATATACTGCCTGAGAATTTGTGGTACGCATCGCTTTGTATTATCCTCTTTTCCCTTATTCTTCTTACAGTGCTTCTTTTGATTGGGTTCTTCTTTGAAAACAAAAAGAAATAGGGACTGTCGCATTAAACAACTCCGTGTATAAATATTCAAAGTTGTAGGGGCGATTCACGAATCGCCCGCAGGACATTCCTGAATGTCCCCCACAATAAATGTAAATTTATGCACAATATATGATTAATATGACAATCCCTAAAATTTATTATCTTACTGTAAGAACTACCTTACCTACATTTTCACCTTTGTACAGAATATCATGAGCCGCCTCAGCCTCTGTTATCGGCAGTACCTTATAGATGGTCGGTTTAACCTCACCGCTTTCGATTTTAGGAAATACTTTTTCAGCAAGCTCTGAAAGTATCTGAGCCTTTGTCTCGGGTGTTCTTGAACGGAGAGTGCTTCCGATAATGCGAACATTTCTTACATAAATGTTCTTAAGGTCTATCTCGGTTTTCTGTCCTGCAAGTGCCGCAATCATTATCCATCTTGCAACGTGTGTAAGATAATGTATACATTTTCCCATTATCTCTCCGCCGAGACAATCTATCGCAACATCTACACTGTGACCTTTTTCAAGCTCTTCCTTTAAAACCTCTGCAATATCTTCTTTTTCCGTTACAACCACTCTGTCAGCATTCAAATGCTTAATTGACTCCGCTTTATCCTCGGTGAGAACAGTTGTAATTACTCTGATACCAAATGCCTTTGCCATAGGAATAATAACACTTGCAAGTCCCGATGCTCCTGCGTTCATTAAAAGAGTATTCCCCTTTTTGATATTTCCCTCGATAAACAGATTGAGATAAGCAGTTGCAAATGCTTCGGGAATTGCCGCTGCTTCCACCATTGAACAGTTTTTCGGAACAGGCATAAGCATATCATACTTAACAGCTACATACTCTGCATAACCACCGCCGCCTAAAAGTGCACAAACCTTGTCCCCGATTTTCCAGTCGGATTTTTCCTTTGCTTCATCACCCATCTCAACTATTACACCGGCGATTTCAAGTCCCATCCATTCAGGACATCCCGGAGGCGGCGGAGTAGGTGTTGACTGTGCATAGTGTTCATAAACACAAAGGCACATACAGCATCCGAGCTTCATTCCAAGTCTTCTGTGAAGCGAGCATTCACCGCCCGAAAGGAAAAGAAACGGTGCTCCAAGCTCATTTTTAAGTAAATCTGTGGTTTTAAGGTTTTCAATCTGCTGCTGCATATTTTCAGCACCCGTTACGATTTTTATAATGTCTGCACCTCTTCTTTTCTGCTCCAGTGCTATCTCAAGTACTCTCTCGGCAGGTGTATATTTTAAAACATGGGATGACATTAAAACCTCTGCACCCTTTTCGTGTAATTTTTCAATATATTCCATCTGCTTTTTGATTGCTTCGGAATTGTCCGTTAATTCCTCAGGATGCCTTGAAAACATATCCCCCATAACATCGCAAAGGGTTGCTCCGTTATCAGCTAATTCAAGCATTTCTTCCGCTAATTTTTCGTCACTTTTTCCGTCATTTGAACCGCTTCTGTAATTTGTCACATAAACTGGTTTTTCTCCCATTTCCGAAAGAATCCTCTTAAAACTATCCATACTCTTGTACTTATCTTCAATACTTTCCCATTGAAGTCCAAAAGCCTCAGCACCCGCCGTAAGACCGTTTCTTATTGCTCCTACCGCTTCATCAGGCGTCTTGTATTGAAGCATTGATGTAAGAAGGGGTTTTTCATATTCCAAAAAAGTTTTTTTCAATTTAATTCCACCTTTTCATAATATTTACAAAACAAATTGCCAAAAATAAATCTCTGTATAGATAATAAATCATAAACAATTGACTTTCAATATTTAAAGTGATATAATATTGATGTTTCTGATACTATTCCAGCAAAATATCATATTTTTATTGATAATTATGATATGTTTTACGAGGTTTTAAAAAATGGATTTGCAAAATATTATTATTACCGATGTCACAAATGTATGGACGGTATTTTCGCCAAAAGGCAGACTTGATAAAATGTATAAAAGAACGCACTACGGGCTTTCTTTCACTAACGAAGGGCAGATAACCTATACCCACAAAGGAAAATCCTTTATATCCGACCATAGCAACGCAATTATTCTGCCTAAAGGTCAGAGCTATACCATATACGGAAACAAAAGTGGCAAATTTCCTGTAATAAATTTTGAATGTAAAAATTTTAATCCCGATACCTTCACAATATTGCCCGTTAAAAATATCAACTCTGTGAGAGAGGATGTTGAGAGAATGATGGCTGTATTTCTTTCAGGGGGAAACAAGCTTACGGTTATGAGTATTTTCTACAAAATTTTAGAAAGCCTTATAAAAAGCGAAAGTGCCGAAGAGGACGGACCTCTTACTCCGGCACTTAAGTATTTGGAAAGCAACTATTCCTATGACATCACCAATAAAACACTTGCACTTAAGTGTAATATAAGCGAGGTCTATTTCAGGAAGCTTTTCACAAAGACGTACGGAATTTCTCCCAAACAATATATTATAAATATGCGAATAAACAAAGCAAAGCAAATACTCTCGGAGGGAATACTTAAAATTAATGCAGTATCAGAGCAGTGCGGTTTTTCAAATCCTTATCATTTCTGCCGCCTCTTTAAGAAAAAGACAGGCGTTACCCCATCGGAATATATGAATAAAAACAGAAACTACAAAATTTAAAAAGGGGCTGTCTCAAA
>JAZQLM010000156.1:0-3461 GCA_045542655.1 Clostridia bacterium
AGAACGTCTCTTATTCCGTCGAGAGTACGCTGGTTGCCGTTTGGACGGTGGTTTGCACCATGTACGGCAATTTCATGACCGCCTGCGAGAATATGTTCCAGAATTTCCTGTTTTGTAAGGCCGCTGCGTCCTCTCAAACTCAGACTATTTAAATTAAAAGTGCATTTTATATTATACCGGTTTAAAATTTCTACTAATTTAAGCTCCTCCCTGCAACCGTCATCATAGCTTAATGTGACAGCCTTTGCCTTGCCCTCGGGAAAACGCATAAATACTGAACGCATAATAAAAAACCTCCGTATATTTTTTATATTATAATATAAGATTTTTCTTATTTCAACAATTAGTTGAAATTTAATATTTTTGTAAAATTTTTGAAATTGCGAAAAGTACTTTTGCATCGGCTGTTTATTGACTTTTTATGAGTGTTGTGATATAATGATTTCATCTTCGATGAAATCATTAACTAAGTTTGCCTGTGGCAAGTGAAGTTATCTTGCGATAGTGAAGTTTACTTCGTAAGTGAAGTTATGCCTTGCGGCAGAGTGGCAAACTTAACTTCACTTTTTTGAAAGCAAAAACTTCACTGCGTTAGCAACTTCACTTTGAACTTTTAGTTCAAAACTTCACAATTTGAGTGGCCTCCTTCCTGTCACCTAATTTTTGTAAACAGATTTTGCTATGTAAGGGACAAAAAGCCTTCCCCTCAAGGGGAATGGGGGTACCGCTTGCGGTGGATGAGGTGGAAAAGAATAACGATTGCTTAAGAGTCTACACCTCACCACCGCCTGCGGCGGAGCCTCTCCTCAAGGAGAAGCCTTTGAAAGCTTTGCATCTAAACCTTATGTGTTGCAATCACAATTAAGGATTAGCATCCGGATCATACATTTTTTACATGCAAACTCAGTGAGTTGACTTGCGGCTGCGAATTGATTTTGACCATCACTATAAATTAATATTACTTTAAAAGGATGATGTAGATATGAAAAATTCAGTAAAACTAAATCCAACAGTTTGTATAGTAGGTAAAACCTATCAAATTATAATTATATCAGAACAGGATGCACTGATTAGTGTGCGTGTTGGTGATAAGGTTTATTATAATCATAGTAATGGCATAAGGATTTCTTCGGCAGGAGTACATAAAATTTTTATTCCTGCAGAAGTGTTGGATAAAGAAGGGAAATATACAGTTATAGTTCAAAATATGATAGAGAGACTTCCTTATTTCCCTAAAAGTGAGCCTGCGTTTGAAAAAACATACAAATTCAAACCTATCAATAAAACAAATGATATTAATATATATCATCTTGCTGATGTGCATGGTGAGTTACAACAGGCTGTTGATGCTGCGAAATACTGTGGAAAAGAACTTGATTTGCTCATAATGAATGGCGATATTGCAAGCACATCAGATACATTTGATGATATTATCTTGTGTTATAAAATCGCTTCTGAAGTAACAAGAGGAGAAATCCCGTGCATTATATCCAGAGGAAATCATGATCTAAGGGGTTTTGGTGCTGAGAACCTGGCTAAATGTATGCCGGGTGATGCCGAGAAGTCGTATTATACATTCAGAGCAGGTTGTATTTGGGGAATACTTGTAGATACAGGTGAAGATAAAGACGATGATCATCCTGAATATAGCGGAACAGTGTGTTGCCATGATTTTCGTCTTGAACAGGAAAAAATGATACAAAACACAATTAAAAACGCAGAAAATGAATATGAACAAGAGGGTGTAAAGTATAAAGTTGTAGTTTCTCATGTACCTTTCACTTTCAAACGAAGAGAACCTTTCGATATAGAAAGAGAACTGTATTCCAACTGGTCGAAACTAATTAAGGATAATATAAAACCGAATTTTATGATCTGCGGACATACTCACAGGGCTTGCATAAGCAAGTGCGGAAGTGAATATGACGACCTTGGGCAACCCTGCACAATAATTGTAGGTTCAGATGTATCCAAGGATGAAAATGAAAAAACGGTACTCGCGGGTGCTTTAATTACTATTAACGATGGATTTGCAAAGGTTGTATTCAATACGTCCAATGAAATTTTATATGAGGAAATAGTTGATTTCTAAAAAATAGATTGTCATCCATTTTATACAGTCTTTATATAATATTATCCTTATTCTGGAGGAAAAATATAATGAGATTACAAAATTTACATACTCATTCTACATATTGTGATGGAGCGGACTCGCCTGAGGAGATGATAAAAAGTGCGATTGAAAAAGGCTTTTACTCTATAGGCTTTTCGGGACATGCACATGTTAAGGGTTCTATGTATTCTATGTTGCCTGAGAATACTGTTTTGTACAAAAAGGAGATAAATGAGCTCAAGAAAAAATATGAGGGGCAAATAAAGGTCTTTTGCGGTCTTGAGGTTGACAAATTTTCGGAAACCGATATGTCAGGATACGATTATCTTATAGGTTCTATTCATTATATTGAGGCGGGCGGCACGAAATTTGACGTTGACCATTCGCCCGAAAAAACAGAAAGTATTATAAACGAATTTTTTTCAGGTGACGGTCTTTTATATGCAAGGGAATATTACCGCTCACTTGGGACGCTCTATGAATACGGCAAATTTGATATAATAGCGCATTTCGATTTAATTACAAAGTTTTGTGAAAAGAAGATATTTTTTGATACTAATACCAAAGAGTACAGGAATATGGTAATAGAGGCGGCGGAGTCGCTTGCAGGAAAGATACCGCTTTTTGAAGTAAATACGGGGGCTATATCCAGAGGCTACAGAACGTCGCCTTATCCGGAGCCTTTTATATTAAAGGAAATGAAAAGACTGGGCTTCGGTGCAGTAGTGACATCGGACTGTCATAATAAGAATATGCTTGAATGCGGATATGATGAATCCTTTGAGCTTCTTCGTGAAAACGGTTTTAAAGAAATTTACCTATTGACCGAAAATGGGTTTGAGGCTGAATGTATTTAGTGGGGTATAAGAGGATGTATTAAGCTGAAAAATATGTTATTTGCAAGGCATACATGACTTGGTTTTTTTATTAAATGATTCGTGAAAAATTCCTGATTTTAGAGAACTCTGCGAAAAAAGACTTGAAAATAAATAAATTTGACAAATGCGGTTTGTTGTAATATAATAGCAGGGGTGTGATATAAAAGTCACAACCCTGTTATTTATGTCATAATAATAAAATAACAGCAGAAAATAAGAAAGGTTATGATTTGATTTGACTATAACATACGAATTTGATACAAGTCTTTATGTGAATCTGACAAACCGTTGCAGTAATGCCTGCATTTTTTGTGTCAGGAACAACCGTGATGAGGTTAATGGAAAGGATGAACTCTGGCTTGAAAGAGAACCCTCGGTAGAAGAAATAAAAGAAGACTTTTTAAAAAGGGATATGAAAAAATACGAAAGTGTTGTTTTTTGTGGCTTCGGAGAGCCGTTTGAACGTTTTG
>JAZQLM010000157.1:0-3165 GCA_045542655.1 Clostridia bacterium
TTTCATCAAACTTATTATTTTCTTCCATAATAACCTTTAAGCCTGCCTTTCTTTAAAATATAGCAAACATTTATATACAGCAAAGCGGCAGTTAAAAAACCACCGCCCGATTTTACTGTATTAAACTTTTTTCGGTATGCGGTTAAATCTTCTCTTTAACCTTTGCAGCCTTACCAACTCTGTCACGGAGATAATAAAGCTTAGCACGTCTAACCTTACCGTGTCTTACGATTTCTATGCGGTCAATGTTGGGAGAATTAACCGGGAAGGTTCTTTCAACACCAACGCCGTAAGAAATACGTCTTGCTGTAAATGTTTCCTGAATACCACCATGATTTTTCTTGATGATTGTTCCTTCAAACATCTGAATTCTTTCTCTGTTGCCTTCTTTTACCTTAACGTAGATACGAGCTGTATCACCGATAAGTAATTCCGGAAGGTCAGTTCTGATTTGTTCCTTTGTGATTTGTTCTAAAATATTCATAATAACATCCTTTCGCTTAGATATTCATATAATTTCAGCCATCAGAAAAGCTAATTACAGAGGACTACCTATTATTAACTAAAACATTATAGCATACTTTTTTCAATAATGCAAGTATTTTTTTACATTTTTTATAAAATTTATTTACTGAGCATTTGGAATTGTAGAAAATCTCAGATTAATACCTCCATCCGAGTAATCGGAACTGTTATAAACCGTTTCGGCATAAAACCCTTTTCCTTCTTCATACGAAAATGCTTTTATCAAAAGCTCAGCACTTGAATTTTTGTATAATATGATTTTTGTTGTGGCCTTACCGTCATTAAAAAAGTCTGCAAGCTGAAAATTTATATCACCAAGCTGAACCTTCTCATCAAACAGGAAATAACGCTCCCCTGTTTTACCATCCGTAACCGCAAGCAACCATCTGTTCATATCATTTTTTATAAGGTTGTTTTCATCATCATATCCGGCATCAACATAGAGAGAAGCAACATCATCTGACGATGAAATAATTTTGCCTTTATATTCACTAACTAGTGATAAACCGGAAAAATCAAACTCATTTTCATATACTAAAATATATTCTTTCTGATTTTCACCTGCTGCATTTCCTTTATTTTCAGTCTTCTGACAGCCGATTACCAAAGCCAAAAGACAAACCGATATAAATGCAATAAAAAACTTTTTCATACAACTACCCCCAAATTCAGCAAGCGGGCTGATTACCCGACATATGCTGTATCTGATTTTTCTTGGCTATACGTTTTGCTCCGGTTCGGATAATCTCCGGTGTCGCCTTTTGAGTCACACATTCTTTTCCTATTACTACTTTCTGAATAGTTGAATCTGACGGAATCTCAAACATAATATCATTCATTATATTTTCAAGTATCGTTCTTAAACCTCTCGCACCGGTTTTACGTTTAAGAGCTAAATCAGCAACAGCACCTACTGCTTCCTCTGTAAATTCAAGCTCAACATTATCCATTTTAAATAATTTCTGGTACTGCTTGACAAGAGCATTTTTAGGTACGGTTAAAATCTTCATTAAGGCTTCTCTGTTAAGAGATTCAAGAGTTGTAATCACAGGCACTCTTCCAATAAATTCAGGTATAAGACCGAATTTAAGCAAATCTTCAGGTTCAAGATGCTTTAAAAGCTGTCCCATATCCCTGTCCTTTTTGCTTTCAACCTTTGCCCCGAAGCCAAGAGACTTTTCGGAAATTCTGCTCGAAATTATTTTATCAAGACCTTCAAAAGCACCGCCGCATATAAATAAAATATTTGTTGTATCTATTTGAATAAATTCCTGATGCGGATGCTTTCTTCCACCTGTAGGGGGAACTGAAGCCACTGTTCCCTCAAGAATTTTAAGCAAGGTCTGCTGAACACCCTCACCGCTGACATCTCGTGTAATAGAGGGATTTTCAGATTTTCTTGAAATCTTATCTATTTCGTCTATATAAATAATTCCACGTTCCGCTCTCTCAATGCTGTAATCAGCCGCCTGAATAAGCTTCAAAAGGATGTTTTCAACGTCCTCACCGACGTATCCTGCCTCTGTTAGGGATGTCGCATCCGCTATAACAAAAGGAACATTCATCATTTTTGCAAGGGACTGTGCAAGAAATGTTTTTCCGACACCGGTAGGACCAAGCATTAATATATTACTTTTCTGAAGCTCTACGCCGCTGTCGTCCTTTTCAAAATTAATACGCTTATAGTGATTATATATTGCAACAGAAAGTGTTTTTTTCGCATCCTCCTGACCGACAATATATTCATCTAAAAATGCCTTAATTTCTTTAGGCTTTGGAACATTTTCTATCTTTCCGGCTTCAGCAGGATAGCTTTCCGGTTCACAGTCATCGAACAAATCAAAGCATAGCTCAACACATTCGTTACAAATATATGCACCCGGACCTTCAATCAGCTTTTTAACCTGCTCTTCCGTTTTTCCGCAAAATGAGCATCTGAACTGTCTCTTATCGTCATTTTTATTTGCCATTTCATACTCCTTAAAAAATACTATCTCTTCTCAACAATTTTATCAATGAGACCATATTTAAGTGCTTCCTCAGCAGACATAAAATTATCTCTTTCTGTATCTTTTTGAATTATTTCAAGAGGCTGACCTGTATGTTCTGAGAGCATTCTGTTTAACTTATCCTTCATTTTGATAATTCTTTCAGCATGGATTTGTATGTCTGTTGCCTGACCTTGTGTTCCGCCGAGAGGCTGGTGAATCATAATTTCACTGTTCGGAAGTGCAAATCTTTTCCCCTTTGCACCGGCAGAGAGCAAAAACGCACCCATAGAAGCAGCCATTCCGACACAAATCGTAGACACATCTGCCTTTGTATATCTCATTGTATCATAAATTGCCATACCGGCAGTTATAGAACCCCCCGGACTGTTAATGTATAAATTAATATCCTTATCCGGATCCTCGCTGTCAAGGAATAAAAGCTGGGCAACAACGAGACTTGCTGTTGCATCATTTACTTCATCCGATAAGAATATAATTCTGTCTTTTAAAAGACGTGAGAATATGTCATAAGACCTTTCACCACGGCTTGTTTGTTCAATTACATAAGGTATCATACTGTTATTCATTTTAAACCTCCTAAAAATTAGCTTTTTTCGACAAACTATTATATCTAAAGTAAGGTTAATCC
>JAZQLM010000158.1:0-2779 GCA_045542655.1 Clostridia bacterium
GTTAAGGTTATCAGGGACGATACAGGTGTAGCTGTTGACTATGAAACAGAGGGTGACTTCCCAAAATACGGTAATGACGATGACCGTGCCGATGATATTGCAGTATGGCTTTTAAAAACCTTCCTCGATATGATTAAAAAACGTCATACATACAGAAATTCAGAACCAACCACCTCTATCCTTACTATAACATCAAATGTAGTTTATGGTAAGGCAACGGGCTCAATGCCGGACGGAAGGCGTGATGCAAAGCCATTATCTCCGGGTGCAAATCCGAGCTATGGTGCAGAGTCAAACGGTCTTTTAGCTTCTCTTAATTCTGTCGCTAAATTGCCGTATGAATGGGCACTTGACGGTATTTCAAATACACAGACGATCAATCCTGATGCCCTCGGTCACAGTACCGAAGAACGAGTAAATAATCTTGTTAATGTTCTTGACGGATATTTTTCTCAGGGAGCTCATCATCTTAACGTAAATGTCTTCGGCAAAGAAAAGCTTATTGATGCAATGCAGCACCCCGAAAAGGAAGAATATGCAAACTTTACTATCCGTGTATCGGGTTATGCGGTTAAATTTATTGACCTGACACCGGAACAGCAGCTTGACGTTATTGCAAGAACCTGTCACGAAAAAATGTAGCCTGATGTTCTTGTAAAAAAACAGGAGGGTATAATGTCTTTAAGCGGTTATATTAATGCTTTTGAAAGCTTTGGCTCAGTTGACGGTCCGGGTGTAAGATTCGTGGTATTTATGCAGGGCTGCAATATGCGTTGTAAATACTGTCATAATCCGGAAACCTGGAATTTATCCGGCGATTTATTTACTTCACAGGAAATATTTGATAAAGCAATTAGATTTAAGAATTATTGGGGAAAAAACGGCGGAATTACTCTAAGCGGCGGGGAACCTCTATTGCAATATGAGTTTGCAACCGAGCTTCTCGGTATGTTTAAGGATAAAAAAATCCACACTGCAATAGACACCTCCGGTCAGCCTTTTTCACCTGAAAAAGCCGATATTTATGCTCCGCTTTTTGATGTATGCGACCTTGTTTTGCTTGATATAAAGGCATTTGACGAAAAGCTTCATAAAGAACTTACAGGACATTCCAATAAAAACATTCTTGATTTTGCAAGATGGCTGTCCGATAATAACAAGTCTATGTGGATTCGTCACGTCCTTATTTCGGGAATAACAGATACAGAAAAAGAGCTTAATGATATTAGTAAGTTTATTTCTACACTAAAAACAGTAGAAAAGGTTGAGGTCCTCCCCTATCACACTCTCGGACTCAAAAAATGGCAAAAGCTTGGAATAGATTATCCTCTTTCCAATGCAACAGTTCCAACAGAAACAGAAATTAAAAATGCAGAAATTATATTAAAAAATACATTGCAGTAACAACTGTGATGTATTTTTAATATAAAAATTAATTATAAGCAGGTGTATATGATGAAAATATTACATACCTCCGACTTACATATCGGAAAAAAATTGAACGGATTTTCTCTGCTTGAAGACCAGAAATACATTTTAGGCGAAATACTTAAAATAGCTAAAGAGGAAAAAATCAATGCACTTATAATATCGGGCGATATATACGATAAGCCTATTCCCTCTGCCGAGTCAGTGCGTCTTTTTGATTTGTTTCTGACCGATATAACAAAGCTTGGTATACCGGCCTTTATTATAAGCGGAAACCACGATTCAGCCGAACGTCTTTCATTTGCATCTGACCTTATAAAAGCCAGTAATATTTATTTTTCACCTGTTTTTTCGGGAAAAATTGAGCCGATTTCATTAAATGACGGCTACGGTGAGGTTTGTATATATATGCTCCCCTTTATAAAGCCTGCACATATAAATCATATTTCAGAGAAGCAAAACAGCAGTTTTACTGTTTCATCCTATGATCAGGCAGTAAATACTGCAATAAATAACTATATGGAGATTGACAGCAGAAAAAGAAACATTATAATATCACATCAGTTTGTTACAGGTGCAAAAACTTGTGAATCAGAAGAAATGACGGTTGGAGGAACAGAAAACATAAGCTCCGGAAATTTTGCTCTGTTTGACTATGCTGCACTCGGACATATCCACACGCCGCAATTTGTGTCAGATAAAAGATACCGTTATTCGGGAACACCCTTAAAATATTCATTTTCAGAGGCCTGTGATAAGAAAACTGTAACATTAATTGAACTAAAAGAAAAAGGAAATATAAATATATACGAAAGAGAATTAAATCCGCTTAGAGATATGCTTATTATTGAGGGCTTATACAGTGATATAATTTCTAAATACCCACTAAGCTACTGTGATGACTACGTTAAAGTAATTCTAAAAGACAACAGCGATATTCCGGATATAATTGGAAAGCTCAGAAGCTTTTTCCCGAATCTTTTGAATATTGAATATTCAAACAACCATACAAAAAATGAGCATATTCTTTCGACTGAGAGAGACAATACCGAAAAAATCAGCGATATTGAAATGCTTGAATTGTTTTACGAATTACAAAATAATGAAAAGCTTACCGATGAACAAAAAAAACTTGCAGAAAAAATCTTTGAAGAAATTCAGGAGGATGAGTATTTGTGAAACCGTTATCTATTATAATTTCAGCTTTTGGCTCGTATTCCGGTGAGACCGTAATTGATATGGAAAAGCTTGGAGAGAGCGGAATTTATCTTATTACCGGAGATACCGGTTCAGGTAAAACCACAATATTCGATGCAATAACCTTTGCCCTGTTCGGTGAAGCAAGCGGAAG
>JAZQLM010000159.1:0-2059 GCA_045542655.1 Clostridia bacterium
ACTTAAGGCATTTTACAATGTACTTAAAACCCAAAAAGCCGATAAAACCAAAACTCAGGTTAAGGCACCTGTATATATTCTTGATGCAACAATCAGGGCATATACCGAAAACAAAGAAATCGTTATTCAGGGTATTACGGATTAATGCTGTGACATTCTTCTGTATTTAGCAGGGGTTATGCCTTTTATATGCTTAAAGGTTTTTATGAAATAGCTGAGGTCGTTAAAGCCGCAGGAAAATGCGACAGAGGTTACGCTTAAATCGGAATTTATCAGCCTTCGTGAGGCTTTTTCGATACGGTATAGGGTAAGATATTCTACAGGTGTTTTTGTGGTCATTTCTTTGAAAAAATAACAGAAGTATTTTGGCGACATTCCTGCGGCATTAGCCATATCAACGAGGGTTATCGGTGCATCGTAGTTGGTGCGTATATATGAAAGAACTCCTCTTAGCTTCGGTACACTTTTGTCGGTGGTAAGGGGCGTTCCATCGGTTGAACAGTACAGGTGCTTGTCTATTATTTCGCCAAAAAGGTTGTAAATAGCACCTATAACCTTGAATTTATAGCCTGAAGATTTTTCGGACATTGCCTTGAATAAGGTATTAACCGCTTCTGAGAGTTGACTTAGCTTGTCTGTGTAGTATTCGCAGATTACATATTCGTGGTTTTTAAGACTGTCGGTAAAGTATATAGAGCCGGAGCTTAGCGATGGTATAAAATCAAGATTAAAAACAATACATTCATAAATACAGTCAATAGGTGTAGCCTGATGTACTGTTTCGGGATTTATGAAAATAATTTCATTTTTCCGAACAGTATACAGGCTATTATTAAGTCTTACATTTAAAACTCCGTCAAGCACCCGTATTATCTCAAACTCACTGTGCCAGTGTGCTGACATCTCATAACGGGTGTGTGTGCTTTCTATATGGTATAGTTCTATCGGAAAATCTTCCGTTCCTCTTTGTTCAAGCTCATTATAAAACATATGTACCTCAAAAACTGAATATTATTATACTTTTTTCTATTATAACACAAGTATTATATTTTTTTCAAGTATATAATTATATTAGTGAAAGTAATTTTAAAAACGTTTATATACGAGGAGGAATAAAAAATGGCAGAAAAAAGATATGTGGGTGATTATCCCGTAATTGGTATACGTCCCATTATTGACGGACGCCGTGGACCGATGAAGCTCCGTGAAAGTCTTGAGGACCAGACAATGGCTCTTGCGATGGCGGCTAAAAAATTATTTGAGGAAAATCTCTATTATTCAAACGGTGATCCTGTAAAGGTGGTTATAGCTGATACAAGTATAGGACGTGTGCCTGAGGCGGCAGCCTGTGCGGATAAGTTTAAAAAAGAGGGCGTTGATATTACGCTGTCTGTAACACCTTGCTGGTGCTATGGCTCTGAAACAATGGATATGGATCCCAATACAATAAAGGGCGTATGGGGCTTTAACGGAACTGAAAGACCGGGTGCTGTTTATCTGGCGGCAGTTCTTGCTTCTCATGCACAAAAAGGACTTCCGGCATTCGGAATATACGGTCATGAGGTTCAGGACCGTGATCAGGATACTGAAATTCCTGAGGATGTAAAGGAAAAGCTGTTAAGATTCGGGCGTGCGGCCGTTGCAGTTGCTACAATGAGAGGTAAATCGTATCTTCAGATTGGTTCGCAGTGTATGGGTATAGGCGGTTCAATAATGGATCAGGATTTTGTTGAATCATATCTTGGTATGAGAGTTGAGTCTGTTGATGAGGTGGAAATCCTCCGCAGAATGGAAGAGGGTATTTATAATGAAGAGGAATACCGGAAGGCTCTTAAATGGACTAAGGAGCATTGCAAAATGGGACGTGACGACAATCCCGATTTTGTACGCTTCTCAGATGAAGAAAAAGAAAAGCAGTGGGAATTTACTGTTAAAATGTATTGTATAATAAAAGACCTTATGGCAGGGAATAAAAACCTTCCTGAAGGCTTTGAAGAGGAAATGGTTGGACATAATGCAATAGCCGGCGGTTTTCAGGGACAGAGACAGTGGACAGATC
>JAZQLM010000160.1:0-3008 GCA_045542655.1 Clostridia bacterium
TCCGCTCCAAAAAGGGGGATGTTTAAAAACTCCCGTTAAAAATCGAGGATGAAAAATCCTCGATTTTTTTATAAAAAAATGGCTGAAACCATAGCGGAAACAGCCAAAATGTGGTATAATATAGTCGATGAAAACCTTAAATAACCACGGTGAATATTATACACCAATTAAAAAATATCACAATGATATGTTTAGAGCAGTAAATTTCAAACGGGATGAAAATGGAAATTTGATTTGTCCCAATGACAAGAAATTTAAGTTTCTGTATAACCGTACGGTAAGAGGAAACAAATTCGGCAGAACAGAAGAATTGTATCAATGTGAAGATTGTACCGGTTGTCCGTACAGAGAAAAATGTCATAAGAGCGAAAAGAATCGTATCATCAGATTAAATGAAGAATTAACAAGCTTTCATAAGGAAGTTATTGATAATCTCGAATGTATACATGATGTAATTCTGCGAATGAATAGAAGTATTCAGGCTGAGGGAACATATGGTTCAATCAAGTGGAACAGAGAATATACAAGAGTTCAAAGAAGAGGGTTAAAATCAGTAATTTTTGAATTTTCTGCAATTTGTTTGGGTTTTTAACCTCCATAAGTACCATTTTAAGAAACAGAAAGCACTATTGGCAGCTAACAAAACATTGGAAATTCGCTCAAAATTACAGAGCTTTATTTTCTATACATAAAAATATTGCATTTACGGCTGTTTTATCCCTAAAACTAAACAAAGACCTCTAACTCGAGATCTCTGTTAGTCTTAGGGAATTATTTTACAGCCCCTTAAAATTTTAATTTGTTATAATATCAGAATAAGCAATTTTTGATTTAACTCCGCTTAAGTTTCCTATTTTACCCGATAAGGTACTTATTATATCCTGCGGAGCATCAATTGCAATACTTATTATGCTGATGTTTTTTTCTCTGTACGGAAGTCCCATTCTGCCTATTATATAACTCCTGTATTCGTGGAGAAGGCAGTTTAAGGTATCAACCGAATTTTCGTTTTCAACTATAATTCCTATAACAGCAACTCTTGAGGTCATTTTAAAACTCCTTTATTAGTGTGTTAAAAGAAGCATAGCGAGGAACAGAAGCATTATAATCCATGTTCCGATATTGATTTCCTTAGCCTTACCTGTAAAGAGCTTAATAACTACATATGAGATAAGACCAAAAGCTATACCGTAGGAAATGTTGTATGCAAACGGCATAAATGAAAGTGTGAGGAATGCAGGAACAGCAGAGTCGGTTGCCTGCCAGTCAATATCCTTTACACAGTTCATCATAAGAACGCCTACATAAACAAGAGCGGCAGCAGTAGCACAACTTGGAACAAGCTGAGCAACAGGGCTTAAGAACATAGCAACGAAGAAAAGAATTGCAGTTACAACAGCAGAAAGACCTGTTCTTCCGCCTTCTGCAACACCTGATGCAGATTCAACAAAGGTTGTAACGGTTGATGTACCGCAAATAGCACCTGTTGTTGTAGCGATAGCGTCTGCAAGCATAGCCTTGTCCATATTAGGAACTTCGCCTTCTTCTGTGAGCATATTTCCTCTTGCACAAGCACCGTAGAGTGTGCCGATTGTATCGAACATATCAACCATACAGAAAGCAAGTGAGGTTGTTACAATTATAAGAATGAGGTTTGCATTCCCGTTCTTTGCGGCATATTGAGAAAAGTCAAAGCCTTCTGTAAATACCTTTCCAAAACTTTCTGTGCTGAATGCGGCAAAAGCTTCGCCGGGGCTTGCCATTGAAAATACGCCTGCACTGTAAAATTCCGGAACAGTAAGACCTAAGAGGTAATAAAGCACCGAACCGCCGAGTATTCCCCAGAGAACAGCACCTTTTACGTTTCTCTTAGACATAATTGCGATTGCAAGGAAAGAAACCAATGTAACAAACATAGGCATAATAGCTGTCCAGCTGCCTTCATTTAAAAGGTTGAATGAAGCAAGTGTTACACCTGTTGAAGCGTCTTTTGCGATAATTCCCGAATTCTGAAGACCGAGGAATGCTATAAAAAGACCGATACCGGCAGGAATAGCAATACGGACAGCCTTGGGAATTGCAAGGAAAATCTTTTTCCTGAGTCCTGTAACGGTAAGAATAATGAATACAATACCGTCGATAAGTACAAGAACAAGAGCGTTTGCATAGGTAAGACCGAGCGTTACGCAAACTGTGTAAACAAAGAATGCGTTAAGTCCCATTCCGCTTGCCTGAGCCAGCGGCAGATTTGCAAGTAAGCCGATGAGAAGTGTTCCCACAACAGCCGAAATAGCTGTAGCAATATAAATTGCTCCGTATGAAACACCGAGAACGTTTGTGCCGTCACCAAAAGGATTAGCAAACATATTCGCATTTACCATAAGAATGTAAACCATAGCAAAAAATGTGGTAAGACCTGCCATAATTTCGGTACGAACAGTTGTGCCGTTTTCTTTCAGTTTAAAAAATTTTTCCATTTTAATACTACCTCCCAATAAAATTTTATTAAGGTTTTTAAAACACATAAATTATACCAATTTTTTCACAAAAAGTCAACAGATTATAATAAGATATACTAAAATACACTATATTTCCACCCTGTTTTTAGTAATTTAGTTACAAAATTCAACCAATAGTAGAATAATATTACAGTATTTATCTTGATAATTCAAAGTATTAATGATACAATATTTTACACAAGATAAAAATATTTTGGAGTGATAGCTTTGAATTTTGATAAAATATCCGAAACTATATATAATTTAAGAAAAAGCAATAATCTTACACAAAAGGAGCTTGGAGATATTCTCGGTGTAAGCAACCGTGCCGTTTCCAAATGGGAGAGCGGACTTTCCGCACCGGGTATGGAAACATGTGTAAAAATATGTAAGCTCTTTCATATTAGTATTGACAGACTGTTTTCAGATATTCACCAAAAACCGATTGTGGAGACAAAGAAAAATCCGATGGCATCAATAAGAGAGCTTTACAGGATAGGAAGAGGCCCA
>JAZQLM010000161.1:0-3249 GCA_045542655.1 Clostridia bacterium
AAAATATATATTGAAAATTGACAATTAATATTATATAATGTATTTGATTTGGATTTTTTTTGTAATATATATTTTTTTTACGGAAAGGAGCAAATTCTTTGCTTAGATTACAAAAATATCTTGCTGATTGCGGTGTGGCATCAAGACGTGCCTCAGAAGAGCTTATAAAGGCAGGACGTGTTAAGGTTAACGGTGAAATTGTGCGTCAAATGGGTGTTATCATTGATGAGACTGTTGACGAGGTTCTGTTTGATGACAAGGCTGTAAATCCGGTCAGCAGAAAAATTTACGTTATGCTTAATAAACCGGTGGGGTATGTTTCAACGGTTTCTGATGAAAAGGGACGTCCTACTGTTGTTGACCTTGTAAGCGATATACAGGACAGGCTTTTCCCTGTCGGAAGGCTTGACTACGATACGGAAGGTCTTATACTCCTTACCAACGACGGTGAGCTTACTTATAAGATTACACATCCTAAAAATGACATTTCAAAGACATATGTTGCTGAGGTCAGTGGAAATATTTCCATGGAAACTATTAATATTCTAAGAAAAGGTGTAATTATTGACGGTTATAAGACTCAGCCTGCTGAGGTTGAGGTAGTAGGTGCAACACAATACGGGACAAAAATTGAAATTACTATTCACGAAGGAAAAAACCGTCAGATTCGTAAGATGTTCGAGGCTCTTGGATGTACTGTAAAAAGGCTTAAGCGTACAAAGGAGGCAGGACTTGTTCTTGGACATTTACCTGTCGGCAAATGGAGAAAGCTTTCGGAATCAGAAATTAATATGCTGAAGAAAATCGGTACAGAGGCTAAGAAGAATAGTAAATCACATAAGTATAATAAAAATAAATTTAAAAATAGATAGAGGAGGTTCGCTATGAGTAAAATAGACGAATTACAGCAAAAACGTTCCGTCATAGAAGAAGGCGGCGGAAGCGAAATGGTTAAAAAGCAACACGATTCCGGTAAAAAGACTGCAAGAGAACGTCTCGCCTGTCTTTTTGACGAGGGAAGCTTTATTGAAATTGATGCTTTTGTTAAATCAAGAGAAAGCTTTTCACCGGACGGGGCAAAAGCGTGTGCTGAAAGTGTAGTTTCAGGCTACGGTACAGTATGTGGAAGACTTGTGTTTGCCTATGCACAGGATTACACCGTATCTAAGGGTGCTCTTACAAAGGCTCATATTGATAAGATATATAAAATTATGGATATGGCACTTAAAATGGGTGCTCCTGTGGTTTCTATACTTGATTCTCAGGGTGCTAAGATTGAAAGTGGACTTGATGTTCTTTCATCAATCGGTGAAATGCTAAAAAAAGCATCTGTAATTTCTGGTGTTGTTCCTCAAATTTCGATGATTTTAGGGACATGTGCCGGAGGCTCAGCGTTTTTACCTGTAATTGGCGATTTTGTTGTTATGCAGCAGAAAAACGGCCTTTTATTCCTTAATGGTCCGTCAATTTCTCAGGGTGGGGGCTACTCTGTTGAAGAAATAGGCGGTGCTGATGCCTGCTTTGTTAAAAATGGTACAGCATCTGTATGTTATGAAAGCGAAGATGAATGTTTTGCGGCAGTAAAGGAAATTCTTGATTTTCTCCCGTCTAACAACATCGAGGCTTCTCCGTATTATGATTCAGCTGACGAGATAAACAGAATTTCAGAAAACTTAAATATCATTTCAGAAAATATTGCTTCATCAGATGTGAAATCCGTGATTTCTGAAATTGCTGATAACGGCAGTGTTTTTGAGCTTAATGCTGCTTATGCTCAGAATATTGTAACCGCCTTTATCCGTTTAAATGGCTCAGTCTTGGGTGTTGTTGCAAATCAGTCAAAGGCTCTTGACGGAATGCTTGATATTAAATCAACTAAAAAAGCGGCTTCATTTGTAAGAATGTGTGACAGCTTTAATATTCCGATATTAACAATAACTAATACAATCGGATTTTTACCGTCTTCTGACGAAGAATTTGATGGTATATTAAAAAGCGGAGCAGGACTTTTGTTTGCTTTTTCGGAGGCTACTGTTCCGAAGGTAAACCTTGTTATTGGAAAGGCATACGGCACTGCTTATCTTTCAATGAACAGTAAGCATATCGGTGCTGACGTTGTTTTTGCTTGGCCGGGCAGTGAAATTTCTGTTATGAGTGCTGAAAGTGCTGCAAATATTTTGTTCAGCGACCAGCTTGACGGCTCTCTCGATCCAATTAATGACAGAAACGCTTTAATAGATAAATATGCAAAAGAAAACGCAAGTCCTTATGTTGCGGCTTCTCTTGGATATGTTGATGATGTTTTTGAACCGTCTTTAACAAGACCTCGTTTAATAAGTGCATTTGAAATGCTTATGAGTAAACGTGAAGTTTTACCTTCAAAAAAGCATGGTAATATGCCTTTGTAATAGATGACAGGAGGAAAAAACTATGAGTCTTAATGAAGCTATCACTCAAGGATTGATGGTTACAGGCGTAGGTATTTTTATAGTTTTTGGTGTTCTTTTTATACTGATGCTTGCTCTTATGGCTATGAAAGCATTGTTTTATAAAGAGCCGGAAAGCTTAAAGAAAAAAGAAACTGATGTAAAGCCTGTTGTGGAGGCTGTACAGCCTGTAGCTCGGCAGAAATCCGCCAATGATGACAGCGAGCTTATTGCTGTACTTACTGCTGCTGTTGCGGCAAGTCTTAATACTAAAACGTCCGGAATTTGTATAAAATCGTTCAGAAGAGTCGGAAGCAATGCTCCTTTGTGGAACAGAGCCGGTGTGAATGAAATGGTAAATTCCAGATTATAAAAGATAGAAAACTATTGAATTATACTTAATGGAGGAAATAGATTATGAGAAAGTTTTTAATTAATGTAAATGGTAATTCTTATGAAGTTGAAGTTGAGGAAATAGGAGGAGCTGCATCAGCTCCTGCAGCTGCACCTGCTCCGGCACCTGTAGCGGCAGCTCCTACTGCATCGGCTGCACCTGCACCCGCTCCGGTAGTAGCTCCTGCTCCGGCAGCAGCTCCGGCTGGTTCAACTGTAGTATCAGCTCCGATGCCCGGAAACATTGTTTCTATAAAGGTTAATGTTGGCGATACGGTTAATCAGGGAGACGTTCTTTGTGTTCTTGAGGCTATGAAAATGGAAAATGAAATTATGGCTCCGAGTGCAGGTAAGGTTGTTGCTGTGAACACTTCTCAGGGTGCTACCGTAAATACAGGCGATGCTCTCATTTCTTTGGGCTAACGGAAAT
>JAZQLM010000162.1:0-6792 GCA_045542655.1 Clostridia bacterium
GCAATTTTGCTGGTATATCCGTACAAGCTGTTTACACCGAGCTTTATCCTCTCCTTTGGTGCAACCTTGGGAATAGCTCTGTTTTACAAGCCTGCCTTTGAAATCCTGCATAAGATTTTTGAAAAACTATTTATTCCGGCTGCAATCACGGGAAGTATTGCCTTGTCGGTATCAGCATTTCTCGGCACAGCACCCTTTTGTGCTTCATTCTTCGGAAACATAAATTTTGCGGCTATACTTACAAACATATGGATAATACCCGTTGTAACCGTCATTTTCTGCCTTGTTCTCTCAGGCTGTATTCTATATTTTATTCTTCCGCAAACGACGGTATATATAATAGGCTGTTTTTCAGAACCATTTTTAAAGATTGTTTCCGACACCGCCGACCTCTTTTATGACACAGGTTTTGGAATAATTGAATTTGACTATGTTCCGCCGGCATTTTACGGATTTTATGCGGCATTTATTATTATACTCTACAGCTTAACAAAGAAAATATAACCTTGAGTTTCACACCGGATAGCGGTAGCTTTATCAGACCAATAGAAAAATATCAATATAATGAGTTTTCACAAATCACTTTATTGTGCCATTTTTCTTTTGCACCACGATTTTTCTTCGCACTTCGGGCATTTTAAGTGTCTTTTGGTCAGAGTATGTGCACCCCAAAAATATGCCTTGAAGGTCGGTTTAAATATATGTCCGCATTTTCTACATTCATATATGCCTGTTTCATAGTCAACCTTTGCCGCAAAGAAAATTGCAACAAAAACCAAGATAACCGAAATAGTTGTAAGCACAGTTGCATATTTTGGACTTATAACTGCATTTTCTGCAAGAATAGTGCTTATAACAAGCAAAGCCGTACTAATCACAACACCTATAACGGATAATGTTATTTTTACTTTATTGTTCATTTTACCACGTCACCTCATAAAATTGGAGTTTATCTAATTTTCTCATAAAGCCCTGTTGTTTCTCTATTCCTGTACTCGTGCTTTTCGTAGTAGCCAATTAGTGTGCCGTCATCATCACGGAGGGCGACCATATACACATCCTTGTTTTCTTTTTCGTTATGGTATGTGTAAATGATATTGTTGTCCTTGCTTTCTTTAAACCAGGAAACCACTTTGTCTATCATTTCATTTGATTTTGCGTTATGGCATTTCTTTAAGTTATTGCCCGTCAAATCCTTATGATAAGCCTTAATCGCCGATGGGTTCATATATACAATGGTATCGCTTAAATCGCAGACAACAATCGGTGCTGTGTCCTGCTCCAGTATGCTTTTAAATAGTTTGTTTAACATATCCATTCCCCGTTTCAAACAATACAAATTGGTTTTTTTCAAATTCTAACAACCCTTCGTCACGCATTTTACAAAGCTCGTTTGACATAGCACTTCTGTCAACCGACAAAAAGTCTGCAAGCTGTTGGCGGTTAAAAGGAATTGTGAATTTAGAACTATTCTGCTTTTTCGCCTCTTCAGACAAATAGGAAATAAGTTTTTCCCGTGTGGAACGTCTTGACATATGCCCAAGTTTTTGCACAAGGTTTCTGTTTTTCTCAGAAATTGCAAAAAACATATTCCTGACTACCAAAGAATGAAACCTACAGGCAGTAGAACAGGTGGTTAAAATCCGTTTCACATCAAAAAATATTACCATGCTATCTTCCACCGCAATGACATCGTTTAGCATAGCACCACTATCAAGAGCGGCATATGCCTCACCAAACATTTCTCCGGCGGAAATCTGCCCCAATATACTGCGGTTGCCCCAATAGTCGTCCTTTTGTATGTGGAGTTTCCCCTCTATAAGAATCATAATATCAGAGATGTGTTCCCCTTGTCTTAAAACATACTCACCCTTTTGGTATTCTAAAAGCCTTGCTCCAAGGCAGGAAAGCAGTGAGTCAATTTCATCTTCACCAATACCTGCAAACAACCGTGTGCGTTTTAATATCGGAATAAAGTTTTTCATAAACTTCACCTTTCGTTGTAAATACAACAGACTTGTTATAATTATTATATTATACTATAAACAGAAAGTCAAGGAGGTAACCTTTTATGATAAGAAAAATTATTAAAATTGATGAAAAAAAATGTAACGGTTGCGGATTATGTGCTAAAGCCTGCCACGAAGGTGCGATTGAAATGATAAACGGAAAGGCAAAGCTTACTCGTGAGGATTATTGTGACGGTCTTGGCGATTGTCTGCCTGCTTGTCCTACAGGTGCTATCACATTTGAAGAAAGAGAAGTGCCTGCCTACAATGAAGAGGCTGTTAAGAAGGCAAAGGAGCAGAAAGCGTCCGCACCTCTGCCTTGCGGTTGTCCGGGAACTCATTCAAAGGCAATAAAGAGAGAAAGCTGTGATATAAATGTTCCTTATACACCTTTAGCAAGTCAGCTTTCTCAGTGGCCTGTTCAAATTAAGCTTGTTCCCGTGAATGCACCATACTTTGACGGAGCAAATCTTCTGGTGGCTGCCGACTGCAGTGCTTATGCTTATGGAAACTTCCATAATGAATTTATAAAGAGACATATAGCCCTTATCGGATGCCCGAAGCTTGACGAGGGCGATTACACCGAAAAGCTTACCGCTATTATCAAAAACAACAATATAAAAAGTGTAACCGTCGTGCGTATGGAGGTTCCTTGTTGCGGTGGCATTGAAAATGCAGTTAAAAATGCACTAAAGATGAGCGGGAAATTTATCCCGTGGAGAGTTGTGACCATTTCAACAGACGGAAATATACTTGATTAAAGTAAGCATGGGGCTGTTATTTCGATACAGCCCCTTTCATAGACAATCAAAAAACTACTCAATTTTATCACAAAATAAAAAGACGGAATAAATCGTGATAATTCTTTTGTTTTCCAAAAGAAGATTACATTTATTCCGTCTTTTTAAATCATTTAACACTCCGAGCCAAATAAGCAATTGAAATTTAAGCCAATTTTGAAATTAACAAAACAACATTATATATGATAGGTGCATAAACGATTGCAGGTAAGAAATCCGCAACCTTGATTTTGGTAATTCCCATTAAGTTTGTGCCTATCATTATAATTAAGATTGAGCCTGCACAGGTCATTTCATTTATTGCACCCGCACTCATAAACGGAGATATAAGCCCTGCAAGAAGGACAAGTCCGCCCTGAATAACCAAAACCGATACAGAAGCAAGCATTACCCCAAATCCAAGACTTGAAGCAAGCATCATTGAAGAAACAAGGTCAAGTGTTGCTTTTGTAATCAGCACAGAATTATCTCCTGTAAGACCTGCCTGAATTGAGCCGGTAACCGTCATAGAGCCGACACAGAACAATAGCGTTGCTGTTACAAGTCCTTCAGCTACGGAAACATTCTGCCCGTCTTTTTTGAATTTTGTTTCAACGTTCTTTGCAAGTTTATTTATAGCTCCATCAACATTTAAGAGTGTTCCTGATATTACACCCAAAACAATAGATGCTATAACAATTAAAACATTTTCTCCGCACAGACTTCCTGAAATTCCTATATAAAGGGTACAAGCACCAAGACCTATCATAGCCGCCGTACTTACTCTTTCCGGAATTCCCTTTTTGAATAATAAGCCTATTAAGGAGCCTATTATTACGGTTATTACATTTACAATTACGCCTAACATATTTTTCTTCGCCTTCTTTATTGTATATAAACAAGAAAGCGGCTACGCCGCTCTGCTCTGCGAGCGGTCGTAGCAATAACGCTTTCGTTTGTCCATGTGCATTTTTTGCTTGCAACAAAAAATTTCGCACCGGCTGTTTTTAATTCTGTTTTCCTCGGGTAAAAGGTTTTTTGCCCATCTGCATCTTTTATTTTTTATTGGTCCTCGCCAAAATCTTTGATATAAGCTTCCATCAGTTTCTGCGGCCAGTCAGATACGGGTTCAAGTTTACCTGTAAAGAATCTTAATGTTTTAGGTTCGTGTACGAATCTCAAACCGCCAATTAACTCTCTATGGTCGTAGAGCCATTTAACACGGTCTATAACATATTCTGTCTGAGAAAGTGTAAATACTCTTCTTGGGAACGCCAGACGAACCATTTCAACAGAAGCAATATGCTCTGTGCCGTCAGGATTTCTTTCTTCTGAAAGCGTACCTCTTTCCATACCACGAATACCGCCACAAAGGTAAAGAGCGGCAACAAGCGAGCCTGCGGGATATTGCTCGGCAGGGATATGACCTACAACATCACGGGCATCAATATGAGCACCAAGACCGCCTCCCGGAGTAACCATAGGTACGCCAAGCTTATCAAGCTCTGTTACACAGTGGTTAATAAACTGTGGTCCTTGTGAAATAATATCCATATCCATTGTTTCTTCAAAGCCGATAATAAGTGCTTCCATTTCTTTTACTGACATACCGCCATATGTAAGGAAGCCTTCAAACATTGTAATATAATCTTCCATTTCGTGAAACAGCTTTTCTTCACGCACTAAAATTCCGCCGCCTCTGCCGAAACCGAACTTACGGGCAGAGAAGTAAATAATATCAAACAAATCTGCAATCATTCTTGTAATTTCTTCGATTGATTTATCCTTCATTGATTCTTCACGCATTTTGATGAAGTACAGGTTGTCCTGTAAAAGAGATGCGTCAAGAACTGTAGGAATACCCTTTGACTTTGCAAGAAGCGTTGCTTCTTTCATATTAGCATATGAAATAGGCTGTCCGCCGATAAGGTTAGTTCCTGCTTCAAGTCTTACATAGGCAATATTTTCTGCACCCTCTTTTTCGATGCAGGCCTTCATTTTATCCAAATCAATATTACCCTTAAAAGGAAGTGTACTCTTTACAACAAGTCCTTCATCCTTAACAAGCTCTTCAACCTTGCCGCCAAGACGGGTTACATGGGCTTTTGATGTTGTAAAGTGGTAGTTCATAATAACACAGCTTCCGGGTTTGACAAAATGCTGTGCAATAATATGCTCGCAAGCACGTCCCTGATGAGTAGGAAGAAGATATTTAATTCCAAATATTTCTTCAAGCTTATCTCTCATACGATAAAATGTTTCACTACCTGCATAAGCATCATCTGCTCTGAGCATAGCAGACTGCATATTATCACTCATTGCATTTACGCCCGAATCCGTGAGCATATCCATAAAAATGTCTCCGTTATGAAGCATAAATGTATTAAAACCTGCATCCTGAAGCTTTGCTAAACGTTCTTTAACAGGAGGCAGTGTAAGTTTCTGTACTATTTTTACCTTGTGCATCTCCATTGGCACGGGGGTACGATTGTAAAATTTAATTTCCGGCATTATAATTTCCTCCAAGTCTTGCTTTTTTCTACAAAATAGTATATAATACAACTTATCATTAGTCAAACGAATAGTTTTAATGTTTACTATCGAAAATTTCGATACAGGAGGGAGCATTATGGAATTACGCAATTTAATTACTTTTATTCACGTTGCAGAGCTTGGTAGCTTTACGAAAGCCGCACAGCAGCTTGATTATTCACAATCCACCGTGTCTTTTCAGATAAAACAACTTGAAGATGAGCTTGGTTGTCTTTTGTTTGAAAGAATAAATCATACGATAACGCTTACCGAAAGAGGTCGTGAGCTCGTCTCTTACGCACATCAAATTCGTACAATTACCGATGAATTTAAAGAAAATCTTGAAGAGGAAAAAGAATACAGAGGGCATATTCATATAGTAACGCCCGACTCAGTATGCGAGGATATGATAAATTCAAACTACATTGATTTCTACGGCAAGCACCCCCTGATTTCCCTCAAATTTACAACAGCTGATACATCTGTTATGTTTGATATGCTCAACCATAATGAGGCAGACATTATAATGACTCTTGATAATCATGTATATCAAAAGGACTATATTATTGCTAAAGAAGAACCTCTTTCAATGCACTTTGTTACAAATGCAAAATCAAAGTTCGCCGGAGCAAAAAATCTATTAATATATGATATTATTAATGAGCCTTTTATCCTAACTGAATACGGTCAGGGCTACAGAAGGGTTTTTGACAAGGAGCTTGCAAAGAAATCGCTTGAAATAACTCCGGTGCTTGAAATAGGAAGAACAGATATTATAACATCTATCATCACACAAAAAGATATGATTTCTTTTTTACCTGACTTTGTAACTGAACAAAAAATTAAATCCGGCGAGCTTTGTTATCTTGATATTTCGGACCTCAATATTGATATATGGAAGCAGTTGATTTACCACAAAAACAAATGGATATCAAAGGCATTGAAATCGTTTATAGATTATGTAAAAGAAAATGAATTTTCTAACTAATCCCATGTATAATAAACGAGAGATACCTGTTTACCCCACTTTTAATATTTATAAGATTTTAAAAAATTGGTTTTGTTGAGATTACGCAACAAAACCAATTTTATGACTTTATAATTTACCTAAAAATCTATTGACAATAGGTAATATAAGGGATTGAGAGTTTTTTAGAACTCTAAAATGTTGTCATTTCAGCCTTAAAAATATCTCTTCAATAAGCCTTCTAAACCTCTGCCGTGACGAGCTTCGCCACAGATTTCCAATCAGAAAGCCTTTATTTATGCGGGTTTACGAGCTCTTGGCACTAAATTTGCCCACCGTTTGCCCACAAGAATTTTTTGCCCACAGATTGTCGTTGCATCTATTTTATGGTCTTATTATAGCACATTTTGTAGAAAAATGCAAGAAATTTTAAATTCTTAAGAGGCCATACGTTTATGCATCTTAGACCAGTGCCGCTTTTTAATTAAACCGACTTTTTCATCCT
>JAZQLM010000163.1:0-2361 GCA_045542655.1 Clostridia bacterium
ACGACATGGCTACGACCGACTTGATAATAAGATGAGTATATTAAATGCAACTAAGGTGTCACACAGCTTTGGAGGAAGACAGATTTTAACCGATGCTACATTCAGACTTTTAAAGGGCGAGCATATCGGCTTAGTCGGTGCAAACGGCGAAGGCAAATCGACCTTTTTAAATATTATTACAGGAAAAATCACACCCGACAGCGGTAAAGTAGAATGGTGCCGTCATATATCGACCGGTTACCTCGACCAGTATTCAACACTCAGCAAGGGAAAAACCATTTTCGAGGCTTTAAAGGACGCCTTTTCGCATCTTTCCGAGCTTGAAGAAAAAATGCTTTCCCTTTATGAGAAAATGTCCGACTGCACCGAAGAAGAAATGACCGATATGCTTGAAGAAGTCGGAGAAATACAGGAAATGCTTGAAAGCTCCGGCTACTACACCATTGACAGTAAAATCAGCGAATACGCAAACGGTCTTGGACTTGGTGAAATCGGTCTTGACAGAGACGTATCAGAGCTGTCCGGCGGTCAGCGTTCCAAGGTTTTACTTGCTAAGCTTTTACTTGAAAATCCTATGATTTTGATTTTAGACGAGCCAACAAACTTCCTTGACGAAAATCATATAAACTGGCTTAAAAACTTTTTGCAGAATTATCAGAATGCCTTTATACTTGTATCTCACGATATACCCTTCTTAGACAGTGTTGTAAACGTAATTTATCACCTTGACAACACGGTTATGACAAGGTATACCGGAAACTACACAGACTATATGAAAATGTATGAAATGCAGAAAAAAACTCTTGAAAAAGCGTACCAGAAGCAACAGAAAGGAATTTCCGACCTTAAAGACTTTGTTGCAAGAAACAAAGCCCGTGCAGCGACTGCAACCCTTGCACGCTCCAAGCAGAAACAGCTTGATAAAATGGACATCATAAATCTTGCCCCCGAAAAAATAAAGCCCTCCTTCTCCTTTGTCCCCGACAGGACTTGCGGAAAGGAAGTTATAAAATGCAAAGATTTGGTGTTAGGCTACGATTCGCCGCTTACAGGAAAGCTGAACTTTACAATTGAAAGAAATAAAAAAATTGCAATAAACGGTGTAAACGGTATTGGAAAATCAACGCTTTTGAAAACTATGCTCGGCATTATTAAGCCATTTGACGGAAGCGTACAGCTTGACCAGTTTATTTCACCCGGCTACTTTGAACAAGAAGAAAGTGCCTCCTCTAACACCGCACTTGACGAAATATGGAACGAATTTCCCTCAATGTCAAACGCAGAGGTTCGTGCCGCACTCGCAAGATGCGGTCTTACCACCGAGCATATTACCTCTCAGATGAAGGTTTTATCCGGCGGCGAAAACGCCAAGGTAAGACTTTGCAAAATTATGCTAAGACCTGCAAATATTCTGGTGCTTGACGAGCCGACAAATCACCTTGATGTATACGCAAAGGACGAGCTTAAAAGAGCCGTTAAGGAATATAAGGGCACGGTAATTTTAGTAAGCCACGAAAGAGAATTTTACGAGGGCGTTGTTGATGAAATTATTAATCTTGAGGAATGGTCAACGAAAATAATTTAATTTACAAATTTTTCAAGTTTTTGCAACCTTTTAAGTATATGAAAAGTATTCCTATAAAAAGAAGATATTTTAAAGGAGGATTTCTTATGAAAAAAATTATATCTCTTGTTATTTGCGTATCACTTATACTCTGTACTTCATCGGTATTTGCAAATACCTTATCCGATGAAACCGAAAAAATTCTTGTATCTGTCAAGGAACGGATAAAGGACACATCCGAATACGACAGCTTTGACAGCTCCAGCTACGAAAATAACGGCAAAACAGTTTATAGTTTTGAATGGTACACCTCCTCTGACAATTCCGAATATAAATCTATGAGTGTTGAATGCACCTCAAATGGAATAATTACCCGTATGAGTGTATATGATTCTTCACAAAGAGCATATGAGGAAAAACCGTCACTTAAAAAAATTTCACAGGAGACTGCTCTGAATAACGCCTATGAACTGCTTGAAGAAATTAACCCAACGCTTAAAGACAAGCTTTTCCTTGAAGTAAACAACGAAAGCGAAAATCTTTTCTCTAACCAGTACAGATTCAGTATTATACATAAGGAAAACGGACTTGAGGTATACGGCGACGGCGGGAACATTACTCTTAATTCGACAGCCGACCAAATCAGCTCATTTTACCTGAATTTTACAGATAATGTAACCTTTGAAAAGCCTGAAAATATAATCTCAAAGGAAACCGCTCAGAAGCATTTTGGTGAAAAGCTTGGTATTGAGCTTAAATACCTGTCACATTACGAAAACAAAAGGCTGACCGTAGTT
>JAZQLM010000164.1:0-4286 GCA_045542655.1 Clostridia bacterium
TGTAACGGGTTTTTCACAGATAACGTGTTTTCCGCTTCTTAGTGCATCAATTGCGATTTCCTTATGTACCTCATTTGTTGCCGCAACTAAAACAATATCAATTTCGGGATCGTCCAAAAGCTCTCTGCGGCTTTTGTAAGCTACAAGACCTTTTTCCTCGGCATCCTTAAGACGGGATGAGTCGATGTCGAAAACACCCTTTATTGAAACCTTTGTATTACCCTTTGAAAGTTGTTTGAAATGATTACCTGCCATACCGCCGAAGCCGATAATACCAAGCATATATTTATCTTTTATCTCTGCCATTTAAGCCCACCACATTTCTCCTGCATTTTCAAATATCAAAACTTTCTTTAAGAAAGCAATAGCCTTTTCAAGACCTTCTGTCGGTGACATAAGACCGTCCTCGTGTTCGATGCTGATAACACCGTCATAGCCAACGGTTTTAAGCATACTTATTATATCGTTCCATACCTCTTTGCCGTGACCGTAGCCGACTGTACGGAATACCCATGAACGGTCTAAAATTTCGCCGTAGTTTTTGTTATCAAGTACGCCGTTTACAGCACAGTTTCTTTCATCAATCTTTGTATCCTTTGCGTGGAAGTGATAAATTGCACCTTTAAGTGCTTTTATTGCACTTACGGGGTTTATACCCTGCCAGAAAAGGTGGCTCGGATCGAAGTTTGCACCGATAATATCGCCCACCGCTTCTCTTAATTTAAGAAGAGTTTCGGGATTATAAACCACAAAGCCGGGGTGCATTTCAAAAGCAATTTTCTTTATGCCGTGCTGTTTTGCAAATTCAGCGGTTTCTTTCCAATACGGAATAACCTTTTCATTCCACTGCCAGTCGAGAATTTTGCCGAAATCATCAGGCCACGGGCAGGTAACCCAGTTCGGGTACATTGAATTTTCACAGTCACCGGGACAGCCTGCAAAACCGATAATTGTTTCAACTCCAAGCTCTTCCGCAACTAAAATTGCATTTATAAATTCATTGTGAAATTTTTCTGCAATTTCCTTCTGCGGATGGAGGGGGTTGCCGTGACAGCTTACAGCTGCGATTTCAATATTATATTTTTCAAATAAAGCCTTAAATTCAGCAACCTTATCCTTTTTTCCGATAAGATCTGCCGGCTTTAAATGAACATCTCCGGGGTAGCCGCCTGCACCGATTTCAAGTGCCTGAACGCCGAGACTGTTTAAATACTTCAAAGCCTCTTCAAGACTGTACGAATTTAAAACGGGATTCATAACTCCAAGCTTCATAATGTTATTCTCCTTCAGTATATAACATATTTTTATTTTATTCTAACAGAACTATGCTTTTAAAGCCATACATATTTTGACAAATTCTTGAACTATTTTGACATTTGTAAATATTTTAATAAAAGTGTAGCATATTTAGAAACTTTATGATATAATTTTAAATTGGAAACAAAATAGTGTATCTTAATGTCTTACGATTAAATAGTAAGAGAGGAATGTTGTTTTATGGATAGAAAAAGTGGTGTGCTTATGCACATATCGTCGCTTCCGGGCGAATTTTCCTGCGGGGCATTTTCTGAGAATGCAAGAGAGTTTGTGGATTTCCTGAGTGATTGCGGTTTTACATACTGGCAGACGCTCCCCTTTTGTCCGGTTGATGAATACGGCTCTCCGTATAAATCTGTGTCGGCTTTTGCGGGAAATATGAATTTTATTGACATCAGACTTTTGTTTGAAAAAAATCTGATTACCAAAGAGGAGCTTGAAGAAAGCAGACAGGAAACGCCTTATGCGGCTGAGTTTGCAAGGCTTTATACACATAGGACCGCACTTATGCGTAAGGCTTGCAGACGGGCAGATGATGAGCTTAGGAAAAAGATAAATTTCTTTGCGGAGGAAAATCCTTATATAGATAAATACTGCCGTTTTATGGCTTTAAAGGAAAGAAACAATGAGCTTGAGTGGCAGAAATGGACGGATACTGAGTTTGACAGTGAGACGGAATTTATGCACAGGTTTATACAGTATGAGTTTTTTGTGCAGTGGCTTGGCCTTAAAAAATATGCTAATGAAAAGGGGATAAAGCTCATCGGTGACATACCGATTTATGTTTCCTCGGACAGTGCAGATACATGGGGGGATAAAAGTCAGTTTTTACTTGACGAAAAGGGTTATCCCAATCAGGTTGCAGGTGTTCCGCCGGATTATTTTTCTGAGGACGGACAGCTTTGGGGAAATCCCCTGTATAACTTTGATGTTATGGAAAAGGACGGATTTGGCTGGTGGAAGGACAGAATGAGGCATATGCTGATGATGTTTGACGGAGTCAGGATTGACCACTTCAGGGCGTTTGAAGCCTTCTGGTCCGTTTCGTCGGATGCGAAATCGGCAAAAGAGGGTAAGTGGATAAAAGGTCCGGGTATGAAGCTTATCGGAGAGTTTAAGAAGCTTATTGATGAGTTTAAAGAACTCGGCAGTGAAAGACTTATTATTGCAGAGGACCTTGGTGATATAACCGATGGAGTAAGAAAGCTCGTTGAGGAAAGCGGTTTCCCCGGAATGAGGGTATTTCAGTTTGGATTCTTATCGGATGGAGACAGTATACATAAGCCTCATAATTATATTAATAATTCGGTTGCTTATTCGGGAACACACGATAATAACACACTTCTTGGTTATCTGTGGGAGCTTGAGGCAGGACTTAAAAAGCAGATGCTCGAGTACTGCGGATACACCTCGGAGGATTGGGAGCGGGGTTATGAAAATATTATCCGTATGATTATGGCAAGTGCCTCGGGCATTACTATTTTCCCGATTCAGGATTTACTTAGGTACGGAAACGATACAAGGATTAATACGCCCGGACGGGCAGAGGGAAACTGGACTTACAGGGTAGTTAAAGAACAAATAAACTCCATTGACAGAAATTACTGGAAAAAGCTGAATATTATGTACTCAAGAATATAAAATTATAAATTTTGAAAGGATGATACAAATGAAAAGAATAGCAAGCTTTAAAAAAGTAAGTTTGGCACGTTTTGAAGCCGATTATAGGGATACCTTTGGTGAAATGGCTGATGCAGGGGTAGTTTATGATGAAATTAAACTGCCGAGAAGAGCGACTAAGGGTTCTGCAGGATATGACTTTTTCTTAACGGCTGATATTTCGTTAAAGCCGGGGGAGACAGCGAAAATTCCGACAGGAATAAGGGCTGAAATGGAGGATGGCTGGGTTCTTAAAATTTATCCGAGAAGCGGTCTCGGATTTAAGTTTCGCCTGCGTCTTAACAATACTGTAGGAATTATAGACAGCGACTATTTTTATTCGGATAACGAGGGGCATATTTTTATAAAGATAACAAACGAATCAAATGAGGGAAAAAATCTTGAGCTTAAACGAGGAGAAGCCTTCGCTCAGGGAATTTTTCTCGAATACGGAATTACATTTGATGATGATGCCGAGGGAATACGAAATGGTGGCTTTGGAAGCACATCAAAATAAAAGGAGATGTAAAATTCCCGTAAAAAATTGAGGATGAAAAATTCCTCGATTTTTTGTGCATAAAAATAGCTGAAATCCATCTTTTTTTTGAGAAAATTTGCAAAAATTTTTTTATCTGCTAACCATGTATTGCAAATTATTTCGGCAGGTTTAAACCAAAAACAACTGCGGACATTCCTGTTCGTATGATTCAACACTATGAGCATTAGAGAAATCTGCAATTACTTATATACAAAAAATGAATACGAGAAGATTTTAAAATGATAAAGGGATTTAAAATGAAATTGTTTAAAGGTTGTGAAACTGAATACAAAAGACGTCACAACTTATTGTGGCCGGAAATGAAAGAAATGATTCATAATTATGGTGGTAAGAACTATACAATATTTCTTGACAGAGAAACTTTACCTTTCGGCAACACAAACATACCACAGAAGATGGCATAAGTCTACGAAGTTTTTTCAAAAGTGCTTTTCTTTGATTAATGCGTATCATATTTTGATATAGAAAAACCCTATGAGACAACAAATTTGTTATCTCATAGGGTTCAAATAAAGTTCTTAAACAACAATAAGACCAGGCTTACCTTTTAAAATCAAGATTCTTCAATGTATAAGCTTTTGATGGAAAGAAAAAGAAATTCAAACACTTAACTTTCTTTGCAATTACTGCTGCTAACACCGAAAATGCTAATCCGATGGCAGTTCCCAAAAGAATATGAATCCACCACTGGGTTATATTCAAGCGAAGCAGGATTATTCTTGTTCCTGCCGTAAATATGGTGTGTAACAAA
>JAZQLM010000165.1:0-2600 GCA_045542655.1 Clostridia bacterium
AGGAACTCAGGGACTTTGTAAGTGAAATGAATTTTGACAGGCTCGGCGTATTTACTTATTCAAAAGAGGAAAATACTCCGGCGGCAAGGCTGGACGGACAGATAGATGAGGAAGAAAAGATTTGCCGTAAGGAAATGATTATGGTCGAGCAGGCGGCGGTTTCGGAAGAGCTTAATATGGCAAAGATAGGTAAAACCTATGAGATTTTAACCGAGGGCTATGATTCGGTAATTAAGCTGTACTACGGTCGAAGCTATGCAGAGTCCGCCGATGTGGACGGAAAAATTTTCTTTAAGAGTAAGGAAAAGCTGTCCGAGGGGGAATTTGTACAGGTGATTATAGAGGATGCTATGGAATATGACCTGTACGGAAAGATAATTCAGTAAAAATATATCAGGACGGGAGATTTGAAATGAATACACCTAATAAATTAACATTATTCAGAATTATACTGGTTCCGGTTTTTATCTGTCTTTTATATATGAATATGAATATTTCGGCAATGCTGGTTTTTATTTTAGCCTCGTTTACAGATTTTTTAGACGGACACCTTGCAAGAAAAAACGGACTCGTTACAACCTTTGGAAAGCTTATGGATCCACTTGCGGATAAAATTCTGACAATTTCTGCACTTGTGTGCTTTTTAGAGCTTGATGTTGAGTTTTTAACTGCGTGGATGGTTGTTTTGATTATTGCAAGGGAGCTTATTGTAACAGGAATAAGACTTATTGCTTTAAGCGAAAATAAGGTTATTGCGGCTTCGTGGTGGGGTAAATCAAAAACTGTTTCACAGCTTGTCGGAATAATTGCAATAATGCTTGACAGAATAATTCCATTAAGAATTTTTGACATATCTATTACGGCTGTATTGATTGCAGTTATGGTTATTCTTACAGTATATTCAGGGTATGACTATGTTAAGAAAAACTTCTCTCTTTTCGAGTTTAAATAAAATTTTTAACAAAAATGTTGACGAGTAAGAATATATATGATATAGTAATATCCGTCAAATATAGAAAATTTTATTAATGTTAGGGAGGTCTGTGTTATGGACGCATTTGAAAAGGTAAGAGAAATTATGGCTGAGCAGCTTGATGTTGATTACGACAGTATTACTCTTGATACGTCGTTTATAAACGATCTTGAGGCGGATTCTCTTGACATAGTTGAGCTGATTATGGCTATTGAAGAGGAATTTGATATAGAAATTCCGGATGAAGATGCAGAACGTATTTCAACTGTCGGAGAGGCAGTAAGCTATATCAATGATTGTATTTAAGTTTTATAACGGATGCCTGCCTTGGGCGGGCGTCCGCTGTTTTTACCGCCACAGCGAGGGGTGACCTGTTATTAATATTAATTACGAATTTAAAGATAAAAAACTTTTGAATACTGCCCTTACTCATATTTCACTTGCAAAGGAAAAGGGCGTTGAGAGCAATCAGCGTCTTGAATTTTTGGGGGACAGTATTCTTTCTTATATTATAGCTAATAAACTTTATGAAATATATCCCGAATTTTCCGAGGGTACTCTTACGGAAGCGAGAGCCTTTTTGGTGTGTGAAAAAACACTTGCCGCCCTTGCGGATGAAATGAATTTAGGACCTTTTATAAAGTTCAGCAAAACGGAAATAGCTACGGACGGAAAAAGGAAAAATTCCATACTGGCAGATACATTTGAGGCACTTTTAGGTGCGATTTTTCTGGACAGTGATATTGCCGTAGCGGAAAAATGGGTTCTTGATACGTACAGGGACCGTATTGAAAAGCTTGATTTGAGCGAGATAATAAGCTACAAATCGGCACTTCAGAATTATATTCAGGCAAAGTATCAGGACAAAAAGGCCATTACTTATAAAATGATTAACAAAAAAGGGCCGGACCACAAGCCAGTGTTCACCGTAGAGGTCAGAATTGACGGTACCGCTGCCGGAAAAGGAAGCGGGACAAGCCTTAAGCTTGCGGAAAAGGAAGCTGCACGGTCGGCATACACAAAGCTTGTGAAAACAAATATTTATTAGAATTTCTGCGGAGCTTGAAATGGAAATTAAAAAGCAGATTAATAAAAAGAGAAAATATAATATTCCTGTTTTTATTCCGCACCTCGGCTGTCCGAATGACTGTGCATTTTGTAATCAAAGGAAGATTACGGGCAGGGATACGGAAATTACCGTAGAAGAGATACGAAGTCTGATTAAAAGTGCAATATCAACAATGGAAGAAAATTCTGAGGCAGAGATTGCGTTTTTCGGGGGAAGCTTTACGGGACTTAGCCTTGAGCTTCAGAAAAGCTTTTTATCGGTTGCAAATGAATTTTTTCCAAGGATAAACGGAATAAGACTTTCCACCAGAGCAGACTATATAAATGAGGAAATAATTGATTTATTAAAGGAATATAATGTTACGGCAGTAGAGCTTGGTGTTCAAAGCTCGGATGATTTTGTTCTTGAAAAGAATATGAGAGGACATAGCTTTGAAACTGTAAAAAAAGCGGCAGGACTTTTAAAGTCTGCCGGCTTTGAGCTTGGACTTCAAATGATGATAGGAATGTACGGCTCGGACACCCAAAAGGATATTAAAACGGCTCGGGATATAATAGC